>JBKEAL010000030.1:0-14200 GCA_047972195.1 Parachlamydiaceae bacterium | reverse complement strand
CAACATGAGGTTAGAAGAAGATAGGGTTGTAAATGGTCTTCCAATTAAGTACTTTGAGTATGATCTTACAATTGATGGAACGCCCTTTACACATATGATGTATTTATATGCCGGTGAAGAGGCTACAATACATTTTATAGCATATGGATTAAAAAATGAATTCGACAAGCACAAGTATGTGATGGAAGATTTGTTGAATGGGATTAGCTTTTCGAGGTGACCGATTACGGGGTGTAATCGGTCAGGGTTTAGTTAGGGGCGGAAGAGGTTGTCGTACATTTCGGTGAATTGAGTGTAGGAGGCGCTTTCGGGGATGATGGAGAGGCCTGAGTAGATTTTGTTCATGAGCATGCGATTTCTTTCTACGACGGTTTCGGTGAGCTCTTCGGCTCGGGATTTGGGGAATTGAGCTAGTCGCTGTTTGAGGTCTGAGGGTTTTGGGTGCGTTTGTTCGTCGGCTAGGAAGGCGATCAGTTCGGCAATTTGGTTGGGTGTGATTTCTTTGTTGTCACCTTTTTCCCAATGGATTTGTTGAGTGGGTTTGAAGAATTTTTGCGGAATTCCTTTAAAAGCGAGGTGGTGCGCGATTTTCCAGCCATGTTTGTCGCCTTTTTTCCAATCTTCGTCGGATACGTGGTTTCGAATAAAGTTGATCGCTAATTTAAATTGAATAGGCTCATCTTGGGTGGGTGACAAGGGCTTGAATGCGATGTTTTTTAGATAGACAATAGCGAGATCATATCCCGATTCGGAATCGAAATTTTGAAGATACTCGGTTAGGGGCCATTTTTTACTTTTGATAGCAATGGCCAATGGTGTGTTACCGTCAGGGTCTCTTATTTGAGAGCAATGAAATATGATAGGTGTGAATTTGTTGCTTATTGTGCTAGAGGCCCATCCACATTGTTCTGATAAGTCTTCGTCTTGATCTGCGACCACTGCTTTAAATGCTGGAAAACTCGCTTGAGGCATCTGTTCGACAAACTTATGAAGTGTGGTAGTTCCATCCCATTTTGTGCCATTTTTAAACCACGCATCCATAAATATACGCATCTTTTGGTTATCGACAAAGGCGGCTAACATTGGCCTGTAAAGAGGGCCATTTTCAAAAGCGATAGTACGAATGGTGCGAACTACCGGAGAGAATCGTGCGGGATTAAAACTCATGGCAACTCCTTGTGATGGTATTTTGATGAAAAAGACTGGCTTCTTGGAGCCTTTAAAGCAGGGTTTTAACCTGTTGCTTCGAGAATATTCCTCCAACTTGAATATTGCAATGTGAAATGTGATAAGGTGTAGTGCTCGGTGTGAAAGCCTCAGGTGTTGCGATTCAGAATTCTGTAAGTTACTGAAACCGGTTCAGCGAGCTTATTGATGAAGTGACCTGTCTGCGTGGGTTCTCTTTTGAAAGAGGTCGATAGGACTCCTTGATGTAATAGTTTGCTAATGAGTGTTTCTGCGATGAGTTGGTACAGAGAGGCGCCAGGGCATGCATGGGAGCCGCTTCCGAAAGGTGCCCAAGGAAGTGCTTCGAGCTTATTTACTTCGCCGTGATGATACGCATTGAACGTGCTGGGTTGATGGGGAGAGAAAAACATGGAGCAGCGGGCGGCTAGATTTTGCGAAGGAGCTAAAATAGCGCCTTTGGGGATATGTCTTTCCTCACCGTTAGGTAGCTTTATGATGAGATCCCTCCCAGCAATTCGAGTGACTCCAATCACTGGGGTAAAGACGCGCAATCCTTCTCCAATATCTTTCGGATCATGGAAACTTTTTGCTCTGCCACTTCGGAGAATACGTCCCATTGCAAAGATTCGTTTTGAGCGCATTTCAATAAGCAATAGGTTAAAGAGCTTACCGTGCTGTCAGTTCCTGCAAAGAATAGGGAAAAGAGCAGCATTCTTTTATCCTTCAGAGATAACTCAGGGTTCAAATTTAGTTCCGCAGCGATTCCCGTCTTTTCCGTTAATGCTTGATCCACCATTCTAAAAAAGGTCATTTTCGCATGGTGAACTTCCGTAGGATCTGTGCGTTTTTTTAAGAAGCGGCATGAGATATAATCAAAGAACACATGCATCGAAAGAGCGAGCTCTCCTTTGCTGTCCTCTATGCCAAGAAGCGTTTTACTTAAAACAGCACACGTGAACTGATGAGAAGCTTTACCTAGATCGAAGGCGTCTTGGCCGTCCCATTGATCGATTGTGTTTTGTACAGTAGCTTCAATGATTGGCAAGACTTCTTGGACAGAGTTGGGAGATAGGATAGAGTTTAAAACTGTACGAACTAGTTTCGATTTTTCTTGTGAGCAGGTAAATACCAGATCTTCGCTAGTGATAGTAGAATCGTGCAGCATGTCGTAAATCAGTCGGAAGATGGAGTCTGGGCTTGCGTTATCTATAGTAAAATAGGGGCCATCCCGATGGGATTTAAAAAGGAGATGCGTGAGTGAGGGGTCGTTGGCAAAATAGAATGTGGGGATTCCTGAAAGGGGAGGGAAATCCATCATGGGAAGCATCGGATCACTCTGCAGAACGGCTTGTTGCATTTTAGCAATGTTTGGGCCCGATCTCATGAGCGAAAAAATGTTCATGGTCTGATAAAAAAGCTTGGTACAAACTTCACCTACTCTGGCTAATGAGCAATCGCGCCTCTTTGGGCTCTCTTTATCATGAATTCTGATGGTTGCTCTTGTGCGCTCCAAATCACTTGCTACTCCCAACATCCCCATCCACCTTTTTTAAAAAGACACACCCTATCAGCTTTTTAAGAGAGGGGTCAAGGAATAAGCTCATACAATGTGATTGCATAGGATCAAATCACAATATAAGCAGAAAAAACCAACGATATGTATGATATGTGATATAGTCCCATCTAATGGAGAATGCATGGAACTAAGTGAAAAAGAACTGGATTATCTAGAAAAACATATTCCTGAACTGGCTGAGGTTGCTTTTAAGGAAGCTTATTGGAAGGCCCTTGCTTCAGGAAGTAGTGTATTAATTAGTGAGAACGGGAAGCTCATTGAGGTGTTTCCTGATGGAAAACGTAAATTCCGCAAAAAATTGTCTTCCTGGACTCCAGTTGTTCCTGGGAAAAAATTTGAAATTCGATGAAACCCCATATTCCTCGTCTACGCATGTTCGCAGGCCCAAACGGTTCTGGGAAAAGCACTTTTAAATCCATTATATGTCGAGATCTCTTGGGGGTTTATATTAATCCCGATGAGATTGAAAAGGAGATCAAAAACTTTGGATTTCTTGATCTCAAAGCCTATGGTGTTTCAACAACTCAGAATGAAATTATCGCGTTTTTTTTGCAGTCCTCTCTTTTGAATCGAGCGGAATTAGGAGATGATGTGCATTTATTACAATACGGTGACAATAAACTCAGTTTTTCTAAAGTTGAAGTAAATGGGTACTTCGCCTCGGTTGCCGCGGATTTCATTCGACAAAAGCTACTTGAATGTTCAATGTCTTTTACGTTCGAAACGGTGATGTCTTTTCCAGATAAAGTAGAATTGCTCCAAAAGGCGAAGACAAAAGGTTATCGAACATATCTGTATTATGTAGCTACTGAAAACCCTGAGATTAATGTATCGCGAGTTCGGTATAGAGTAAGCCAGGGAGGGCATTCTGTACCCGAGGATAAAATAGTAAGTAGGTATAAACGTTCACTAGATTTACTCAGCCAGGCAATTCAGGCTACTGATCGTGCCTATATATTCGATAATTCTACACATGAACATATATGGCTTGCTGAGATCACAAATGGTAAGACATTAGAAATGAAGACGGATCAGATGCCTGCATGGTTCAAACAGTCTCTTCAGAATAAATTCGATTTTGAAGCTTAAGGTCCAGACTTCATTCATTTTCCATTGCAAATGGCATCTGCATTGTTTAAGCTATTACGTTATCTTGGAGGTAATATGAGGGCTGAAGGATTTCAATTGGCGTGGATTGTGGTGAAGAACTTGGATCGGGCGGTTGCGTTTTATCGAGATACTGTGGGGATGGAGTTAAAGGAATTTCACCCGGAGTTTCGATGGGCGGAGATGAGTGGTGTGAATGGAGCGATTCTTGGCATTGGTGAGGAGGATCCTCAGACGAACATCCCGGCGGGATCCAACGCTGTTGTCACCATTACGGTAGCTGATTTGGATAAGGCGCTGATGCATTTTAAGAGCCGCGGCGCAAAGCTGATTGACGAAGTTGTGGAGATTCCCGGTCACGTCAAAATGCAGACCTTTGCTGACGCCGATGGGAATACGCTTCAGCTAGTACAGAAGTTTGTTTAGCCGGTAATGGTATTGACCAGTCTTGGAAGCTGACGAATCATGTACAGGGGCACGGAGAGAATTCCTTGATGTAAGGAAAGGGGATGCTGGGAAATCCTGATGCCGCAAATGGATTTTTTTTCCTGCATGAAAAGACTCAACGACTTTAAGCTGCCTGTTGCTCCAGCCTTGACTTCGATCGGAATGATCTTGCCGTCAATTTGCATCACATAATCGATTTCGGCAGAGGATCCGGCTTTTTCTCTTTTCCAGAAGTAGAGCTGCTCTTTAGCAAATGGATCTGCATAAGCAAGCAGTTCTTGCCCAACAAATTGTTCCGCAAGTGCTCCAGAGTTAATGGTCAATAGGTCTTGACTCCAAGTAGAGGTTAAATCAAGCTTAAGTGACCTGTTAACAAGCCCTAAGTCTAAAAAGAGCAATTTCAGTAAAGAATCTTTTGCATGGGCTTGCAGGGGTATTCCTGAAGCGCTGGTTCCAATTACAGTTTGGATCAAACCCGCCCAATTTAACTGTTGTAAAGCCCTTGTCAATGGTGCTGAACGAACTTCTTGATCTATATGTGAAAATTTGAATTGCTGAGTGATCAAGCCGGGAGCTTTTTCGAAGAATAATTGAAGATATTGATATTCGGTTTTAGAAGCGTATTTAGGAAAATCATTTCGATAGGTTTCTAGAAGAAGTGTTAAAGTTTGTTCGCAATCTTTGAAAGAGGAAGTTTCAATGAACTTGCGAATAACGGCAGGCATGCCACCCAACAGAAAGTATTCGCGTAAATGTTTCATGCACAATTCGTGCATCGATGAATCAAGTGGTTCACTCAAGCTGCATCTGTTTAGGAAGTTTAATAGATTATTTCGATCGATATTGATGAGATATTCATCGAATGAGAGAGGTTTCAAGTAGAGAAATTGCACACGTCCGACAGGGAATGAAAACTGTTTCTCTTTCAATGCAAACTCTAATAATGAGCCTGCGGCGATCACATGGAGGTTTTCCATCTTTTCTTTAAAATAGCGTAGAGCGGTAATGGCTTTAGGGCAGTTTTGAATTTCGTCTAAAAATAAGAGTGTTTTTCCGGGAATGATTTTTTGATTTAGGAACACTTCCAGCTTTGAGCAGATTTCGTTGGGATTCAACGTGTCAAAGCAAGTAATTAGCTCAGGCATGTACTCGAAATTGGCGATTACAAGGTGTTCGAATTCTTCTCGTCCCAACTTTTCTATGATAAAGCTCTTTCCTACTTGCCTTGCTCCGCGCAATATAAGAGGCAAGCGGTCTTTTTGGGATTTCCATGATTTTAACAACGGCTCAATGGAACGATACATAAAGGTGTCCTTTTCTTAATAGTAGCAAATTGCTGATTTATGGGGGTTGTTTTGGCAAAAAATATGCTAAAACATGGAGGGTGTTTTAGCAAATTCAACTTTGATAGGGAGCAAATTTCATCGTTAAGGTATAATCCCTTGGATCTATGAAGCTTTTAACCATGCAAGAGTGGAATCAGAGAGCGCAGGAGCATGCGGCTCTTGTGTCTCCTTTGGCGGATGATTTTTTGCGTCGGCGGGGTTTGGGTCAGAAGCATCCGGTTTACGACTTTCTTTTCACTTATTACAGTTTTTCTCCTGCTAAGCTGAAGAAATGGGTGCCATCTTTTGAGGAGGCGTTGTGCGTTGAAGGGAAGGTGCGTTTTAGCGAGTATTGGTTTGAGGTGAAGGATGGTGTTTTGAGGGTTAATCCTCAAAGGTTGCAGGGACAGGCGCTAGCTTCGGTCGCTTTTGTTGAAGAGCTGTGCAGGGCTGTTTTAGAAAGAACGCCTCGTTTTGGCTGCTTTGGGCTGCATGAGTGGGCGATGGTTTACCGACTGTCACCTGAGGAATTGAGACATTCCGGCTGCACTTTGCGGCTATCTCCCGAGGAGCTTGCGCGCTTCGTGGAAAGTCAAAATCTCTGTTGCACTCACTATGACGCTTTTCGCTTCTTTACCCCTCAGGCTGAGGTGCGCAACCATTTTAAGCCGACCCTTGAGACGCGTGTCCAAAACGAACAGGCGGGCTGTTTGCACGCTAACATGGACATCTACAAGTGGGCGACGAAGTTGTGGCCTTGGATCGGATCGGACTTCATTGCAAAGGCATTTTTATTGGCTAAAGAGGGGCGTGAAATGGATATGCGTGCCAGCCCTTATGATTTGAGAGAGCAAGGATTTCTGCCGATTTGCATCGAAACGGAAGAGGGGAGGAGGGAGTATCAGCAGTTGCAGCAGCAGTATGCAAAAAAGTCATTTCAATTAAGGCAAGAACTTGCTTCATTTTGTGCGCGATTAATTCAGTGGAATTATAATTTTATTTGATTTAATATAGTTTATATGTGCTTTTCTATTCCAAGCGGTTTTGTTCCTACAAGTGTGAAATTAAAAGATTTTTGTCCTGTCAACAAATGGGAAGTTGATGAAAATGGTAGACCATGGGTTGCAGATGACAAATGTCCTGAAGAAAAATTGGGCACTCCAAAGTACATCCTAGACCAAACGACTGGAAGAAAGTATCGGAATGAATACAGATCAACCATTCGGATCAAATGCCTGATCATCACTGCCTCATCGCCGCTTACTTTAACCCTTTTACCTGTCCTCAATGTGGCTTATCGCATTTTAAAATTAGTCACCTTGACGCATTTCTGGGTTAAAAAAGAAGACGAAGTCAAATATGACTTTAAAGCAAGGCTCGCGGATGCAGGTAAGGATTTATTGCGGATCGTTGCGACGCCTTTGGTGATCGTTGGTATGCCTTTAGCTTCTATTTACGGTCTGATTAGGCCATATGATGGACGCAAGCTCTATGCAACGTTTGAGAGAGCCATTTACGGCAGCGCGCTCGTAACCTGGTGCTTTCAGCCCAGGACAAAAGATGCGCGTATGATGCGGTTTGAAGCGGCTTTAAAGTACTGTAAATATCTCCACCTCTGCTAAAACTAAAAGATTTGACTCGTCCATAAAACTGCGCTGTTTGGCTCGCTAAAGTTTTTTTCACAGGCAAATACTTGCTTGTCTGCAAACATCATCACAAACGCAGATTCATTATTATCCATGTTGGGAAAGAGCTCTTGGCAGAGTTGTACAATAAGAGGCACGAGAGCTGTCCATATCCTTTTTTCTTCTTTTATCGATTTATCCGGATTGGAGACTGCACCATAACAGGGTGTAAATAATGCCACTTCAACCTTTTTGATGTTGTCAAATTCAGTGTCATTTTTCATCCAACGTCTTACTTCAAATCTACCGTGCGTATTTTCAGGAAAATTTTTCTTATGCTCCGTCCATTTTAGGTTCTGTTTTTCGCTCAAAGGGTTATCACAAGGAAGAAATGTTAGTTTGGCGATTGTGTTATCAAAAATTTTAATGTGAGGTGATTGTACATAGACGCACTCATCACTTCCTTTTTTTGCAGAGGACACAATAATGTGAAACGGTACGATCATGGGACATTCCTAAGAAGTTTTATTTGTAAAAATGTCGATTCTAGACCTATTCTCCTTTCCGATCAATGAGAGAAAACTTGTAGGAGACTTATCATGCAGCCATTAACGAACCAAATTTCCGGAATAGCCGCGACGCAACAGGCGTTCGATCGACAACCTTTAGTGAACCTCGAACAGATGCGGCAGGCAAATGGCGACATCAACGCTATGAGAATGCTTCTTAAAGGCGATGAGAAAGCGTGTCTTGAGTTATTTAGCGGGGCGGTTAAAGAAGGCGATGTCATCATTCAGATTCAGTTATCCCACGTTCTTTTTTTTATGAGATCGCGAAAAGACAGTGACAGAGACTTTTCTCGTTTAGAAGCGACCGACTTAGAAGTACTTCTCTATCATCCCAGTGAGTTTGAGCATTATAATCAAGCCTACGATGAGGCTGTTGAAGAATAGTGGCGGGGTTAATCTGAGGCGTGAGCGAGCTGGTGGCGTCTGTGCAGGGTGAGTGCAAGGTCCAGAGGCGCGTTTAGGATGCCGATGCCTAAGATTTCGGTGATGGCGCGAGGGAAGTGCCATTTGCTGTAAACGCCTGTTTTATCCTTGATGACGAGGACTAGGCGAAAAATGCCTGCAGCGATGCCAAGAATGGGGATATATCCGAGGATTTTGACGAGATTATTGACTTTGATGGCAGTATTCGACCCTTTGGCCATGATAGCTATTCGGGCAGCGGGTCGAAATCGTGCAGAGTAGGTTGCATGCACCTGGCTACTCTCGAACCCGTAAGCGGGAATTCTCTTATTTTCTAGCGGGTTCATGGCATCTCGGAAATTTTAGTTTTGATCAGGTCGTTAACGATTTGCGGAGACGCTTTGCCTCGGGTTTGCTTCATGACTTGGCCAACCAAAAAGGCGAAGGCTTTATCGCGGCCGGCTTTGAAGTCGACGATCGATTGAGGATTCTCGTGAAGCACTTGCTCGACGATCTTCTGGATCTCAGCGCTATCGTTCAATGGTTGGAAATCGGGGTTGGCTGCGACAATTGCTTCCGGACCCTTCCCAGGAGCAAGCATCATCTCATCGGCGACGCTCTTGGCGATCTTTCCGTTGATGACGTTTTTGTCGATCATATCGACCAGTTTACCCACATGTGCTGCAGAAATACCTGATGTTGGCAATGTTTTGCCACTGTCTTTAAAGCGTCCGGCAAATTCAACGAGAATCCAGTTGCTCAATACTTTCGCGTTTTGGGTGGATTTTAGCGCTTCTTCGAAGTAATCGGCGATCGGTTTGTCGTAGGTGAGGCTGAAAGCAGTGGCTTCCGGCAATCCCAGTTCGCGGACGTAACGGCGCTCTCTTTGAAGAGGGAGCTCAGGGAGAGTGGCGCGTACCTCTTCGATGAACGATTGGGTGAGGATGATGGGAACTAAATCCGGCTCGGGGAAGTAGCGGTAATCATCGGCTTGTTCTTTGCGGCGCATCAGGACGGTTTCTTTGTTTTCGACATCCCAACGGTAAGTCGCTTGCTGGATCTCTTCGCCTCGGTTGTAAGCCTCCACTTGCCGTTCGATTTCCGATTCTACGGATAGAAGCAGATAGTTAAAGGAGTTGAGGTTTTTGATCTCGATCTTGTTGCGAAGGCACGTTTCGCCAATTTTGCGCACCGAGACGTTGACGTCGAAGCGGAGTGAGCCCTCTTCCATGTTGCAGTCGGAGACGTCGATGTACTGAAGGATCGCTTTAACTGCACGTGCGTAGGCTTCGGCTTCTTCAGCGGAGTGCATGCAAGGCTCGGAAACGATTTCAATGAGTGGAACGCCTGCGCGGTTGTAGTCAACGCCAGCAAAGGTAGGAAAATGCTTGAGCATGCCTGCATCATCTTCCAGGTGGACGCGGTTGACGCTGAATTGCATCTCATGGTCGCCGACTTCAGCAACGATCGTTCCGCCGCGGATGATTGGCTCGTCAAACTGCGTGATCTGGAAGTTGCGCGGGCTGTCGGGATAGAAGTAAGATTTGCGGTCGAACTTACTGAAGGTGCAAACTGTGGCGTTGATAGCGCAGCCGAACTGGACCGCTTTTTTAACGGCCTCTTTGTTCAATACAGGCAACGCGCCCGGTTGCCCTGTGCACACTTCGCTGATATTGCTGTTGGGCTCATCGCCAAAGCGGTTAGCAGCTGAGCTGAACAGCTTAGACTTGGTGTTAAGTTCGGCGTGGATCTCCAGACCGATAACTGGCTGCCATTCTTCTTTCCAGGATTTCTTTGTCATGAGGCGGCTCCTGCGTAGGGAGGGATCAGTTCGTAGCCCTTAGCGACTGTTTCGAAGGCGTGGGCAAGGGAGAGTACTTCTGCATCGTGCTTTTGCGCGCCAATCAGCTGCAATCCGAGAGGTTTGCCTTTGCTGCTTAAGCCGTTCGGGACGCTGATGGCAGGCAGTCCTGCCAAATTGATGCTGATGGTGTAGATGTCTTCAAGATACATTTGCAGCGGGTCGTGGATCGAGTCGATTTCAAAAGCATCGAAAGGCGAGGTAGGCGTAGCGATCAGATCACAGGTTTTGAACGCTTCGTTATAGGCGTTGATGATCAGAGTGCGCACTTTTTGCGCCTTTTTGTAGTAAGCATCCTGATAGCCTGCGGAGAGAACGAAAGTGCCAAGGAGGATTCTACGTTTGACCTCTTTGCCGAACCCTTCCTCTTTGGACAGTTCATACACTTCGTCCACCGTTTTTGCTGCCGGAGAGCGGACACCATAGCGAATGCCGTCAAAGCGGGCGAGGTTGGTCGATGCTTCAGCGGTCGCTAAAATGTAATAGACGGCGACCGAATAGCGCAGGACGTCTAAGTTGACATCGACGATTTCAGCTCCAAGAGATTTTAACTGCTCAAGTCCTTCCTGGAACCGTTGTTTGGGTTCATCAGACAGCTGTTCGAGGAATTTCCATGGCACGCCGATTTTGCTGCCTTTCAAGTCTTTACGAAGGGTGCCGAGGATAGGTTTTTGCGGCTCGCGGATGCTGGTGGAATCTCTGTCGCAGGGTTGCGCGATAATTTCTGTCAGGAGAGCTGCGTCTTCTACGTTAGTCGCAAGTGGGCCGATCTGATCAAAAGAGGAGCCGTAGGCGACTAAGCCCGATCGCGACACTCTTCCATAAGTAGGTTTAAAGCCTACAATGCCGCAAAAACTGGCTGGTTGTCTGATCGATCCGCCGGTATCGCTACCTAAAGCTAGCGGAACTAATCTGCCGGCTACAGCTGCAGCGGAACCGCCTGAAGAGCCTCCCGGAGTGCACTTGATGTCCCAAGGATTGCGCGATTTTTGCAGTGCGGAGTTTTCAGTCGAAGAACCCATCGCGAACTCGTCCATGTTCGTTTTTCCGATCAGGATGGCGTCTTCGCGTTCAAGATAGGCGACGGCGGTGGAATCAAAAGGAGCGACGTAGTTGGTTAGAAATTTGGAGCCGCAGGTGCTTAATTCGCCTTTGATGTGGATGTTGTCTTTGACAGCAACAGGAACGCCGGCTAAGCGGCCGAGCTTTTCGCCGCGGGCGCGTTTTTGGTCAATTTCGCGGCTTTTAGCGAGCGCACGTTCAGGGAAAACCCTTAAAAATGCGCCAAGCGTAGCATCTAACGTTTCAATCCGTTGCAGAAAGTATTTCGTCACTTCCTCAGCTGAGAGCTCTCCGGTTTGGACCTTTTTTGCAAGTTCGATGGCTGTCAATGTGTGCATGGTTTAGCTCTGTTTGATAACGGGGGGTACGCGGAAAAGTCCGCCGATTTTGGCTGGGGCGTTTTCCAGAATGAGTTCTTTTGCGGGGCTTTCTACAGCGACGTCTTTTCTAGTGACGTTGCACATTCCCGGAAGGACGTGGTTGCAAGGCGGCACGTCGTCCGTAGAGATTTCGCTGAGCTGTTCGATATAGGCGACGATCGCCTGTAGATCTTTTAGAAGCGCCTCTTCCTCCTCTTCCGAACAGCGGATACGGGAGAGGTTGGTAAGCGTTTTAATGCTGTTTTTATCAATGGTTGCCATAGTGGCAAAATGTTAAGCCAAGACGATTAAATTCTCAATCAAATTATTGGGTTGCGCGCAGCAGAAGCCCCGCAGCGGCAAAGCGGTTCTGAGGGTGGCCCTCTTTGAGGATTTTAAGGAGAAGCTCGATGCCGGCTTGTTCCTGGTTTAAAGAGAGATACTCTAGTGCATCGACCAGCAGACGGGCACTTTCTTGGGGCGTCAGCTCGAAGGTGGTTAAAGCGTCGCGCTTGGCAAAAGGGACGAAGGTGCGGAACTTCATCATGTCGATCTGAATTTGGCTCATGAGCCAGCCCTGTAATACCTCTTTGTAGGGGCCTTCTTCATTGAGTTTGACCAATCCTAAATTGGCGAAGTTGCGGATCAGAGGCGCACCGGTTTTTTGCTGGGCGTATTTCAACAGTTCGACGGTTTTAGGAGTATCTAGAGCGATTAACAACTCTGTCAATTGCGGGATCAGATCGTTTTGTTTTCGTTCGATCAGAAAGTGGGCCAACTGGAGGAATTCTTTTTCGGGAAGGCCGGCGGATAACGTTAAAATCTCTTCACGCAAGCTTAAGGATAGCTCGTGGGCAAGCTCCTCTTCCTCTTCTTGGAGAGAGGCGGAAGGGATCGCTTTCCACGCTTTTAAGGACCTTCCGGCAGATGCTGTTTCAATGAATGCGCTATCGCGGATGTCTCGGCTTAAGATCTCTGCAGCGCCTTGCAAAGCTCTTGGGTCTTTTCTTTCGAGCAGGGATAAGGTGGCGTTAATGCGGATCTGGGTGTCTTTGGAGGCGCTCAGTTTGGCTAAAGTGTCTTCCTGGCCCTCAAAAGCACCCAGGGAGCGGATGGCAAAAAGGCTGCCTTGCTGGGAAAGTTCTCCCAGAGTGCCTTTTGCGTCGGAATCGCTCATTTTGGCGAGCGCTTCTAAAGCGGCAATCTTGACAGTGCCGTGGGGGGAGTTTGCCAAGTTTTTCAGAGCGGGAATTGAGGTGGCGTCTTTGAAATTGCCTAAGGCGAATGCAGCGGCCTCTTGCTGTCTTGGCTCATGCTGGAGGGAGAGTTTGCGTATGGAGGGCAGCAAGTCGTCACGGCCAGACTTTGAGACGGCATTGAGGGCGGCGACCCGCACTTCAATTGAGGGGTTTGTGAGAAGCTTCTTAAGGATCTTAATCGAAGCGTGGTCTCCGGCTAGTGCATAAAGTTGAGGAAATAAAGCATGCACTCTAGGATCGAATTTGTACATCAGCGCTTCAATCTGTTCTGTTGCGGATGGGTGCTTTTGCAGAGCCAGCTGATAGGCCGCTTCCAATCGGATTAACGGTTCCGGTGAGCTTAAGGAGCGGATCAGCCATGGGTGAGAGGCATCGTGTTGCGAAGCACTTAAGAAGTTTAAGGAAACCAATTGGATTTTAGGATAAGGCGACCGCATCCCTTCTTCCAGAATGTAGAAGGCGCTGTCGTTCATGGAAATGCCGGCGCCGAAGATCGCAGAAAGCTGCGTTTCAGGGTCTTTTGCCTTGGAGCCTTTGTCGAGTATCAACAAAGCCATCTGCTGCAATAGATCGAGCTTATGCTCGTGCTTTTCCTGGTAGATCTCTTCGTAAAGAGTGATGGCTTGATCCAGATCGCCCTGGTTCGTCAGGAATAAAATGCGGTTAGGCTCAAATGCCGCTTCCAGAGAGAGGGCGCTGCAGCAAGCAAGCGCTAAGATCAGTTTAGACACTTCCAAAGGTCGATCCCTACTTTCTTCAATAGTTTTGCTACCGTGTTGATGGGCAGTCCTATCACATTATAATAGCAGCCTTCGATCCTGTTGACAATCAAACTTCCAGCCAGCTGGATCGCATAACCTCCTGCTTTGTCAGCAAAGTGCAGTGCTTTCAGATAAGCTCGAATCTGCTCGGGCGTCATCGCGTTGAAAAAGACGCGCGTTTGTTCAACGCCTTCGTGCAAAACTCCTTGATGGTAAACAGCGACAGCTGTGAATACGGAATGGGTTTTTCCTTGCAGCTGGGAGATGAAGGAGAATGCTTCCTCTTCATCTCTCGGTTTGCCAAATACCTTATCACCTAGTGAGACTACAGTGTCGGCTGTCAAGATGACTTCGTTTTCGTAGAGTTTGCTTAGAGCTAGCGCCTTTTGTTTGGCGATCTCTTGAGCATACGCTGCTGGGTCACCTGTAAAAGGGATCGTTTCTTCCTCAAAGTGGGAAGCTGCTTGTTCATAAGGTAGGTAAAAGTAACTTAAAATCTCTCGTCTTCTTGTAGAGGCAGAGCCTAAAATGATTTTCATGGAAGAAATGGTTGGGTAAAAAGGATAGTGTGTTGTTTTTCAATGTGTAATTTGGGGCATAAATCCAGCAATACCAGGCGGAGTTCTTTTTCCACCTTGTAGATAGACTGAACTGTATGC
>JBKEAL010000103.1:0-4984 GCA_047972195.1 Parachlamydiaceae bacterium | reverse complement strand
GTTACAACCATCGTAGAAAGCATCGAAGATGTGAAAAAACTCACCTTTAGCCAAGACGAAAAGTTGTTTTACATTACGCAAACGACTTTAAGCCTAGATGATGTAAAAGAAGTGACAGAAGCTCTCATTGCCAAGTATCCAAAGATCGAAACACTTCCAAGTTCCTCTATTTGCTATGCGACAACTAACCGTCAGTTAGCTTTAAGAGAGATCATCGACGCTGTTTCGATTGTGTTAGTTGTGGGCGATCCTCAAAGCTCCAATTCCAATCGTTTAAGAGAAGTCGCTTCCAGAAGGGGCATTCCTTCCTATCTCATTAACGACGCTTCTGAAATTGACCCTAACTGGTTTGCTAATGTGACAACCATTGGTCTGACAGCCGGTGCATCAACTCCTGAAAGCATCGTCCAAGAGTGCATAGCGCGCCTGATCAAGCTTGGCGTAAAAGATGTCGAAGATGTGGTATTTACGGTCGAATACGTTGTATTCCAGCTCCCCAAAAGCGTGCTGTAATCTCTGATTTAAGAAATTTCCATTCTTTTGTTATAACAAAGGAATGGACGGTCGAGATCAGCTTGAGGCGTGGAAGGAAGAAATCAGGCAGAATAGCTACTTGAATGATGCCGACTTCCGCCATACGGTTTCATACTATCTACCTAAAGAAGATCAAGCTCTCTCTGCATTTGCTAAACGTGTCGTTGAGGAAGTGGAACCTCTCGTTGCGGAAAATAGCCGTGCAGAGAATCTGCCGCGTGTAGAAAATTACGATCCCATTGGCAATCGGGTGGAAAAAATCATCCACCATCCATCCTATGTGAAGGCGGGAAACATCATCTACAGTTCCGGCATGTTGGAAAAGATGGCTAAAAAGGGCGGGCTGCTGGAAGGATTGCTCTATTTTTTCCTTTCTTCTCAAGCAGGGGAGGCGGGACATAACTGTCCGATAGCCTGCTCGTACGGAATCATTCGCGTTCTACAAAAATATCCGGAAGTTCCTCATCGGGAAGAGTATCTGCGAAAGCTTGTGCAACCTTCTTTTGAAGGCAGCTTTACTGGCGCGCAATTTGTTACAGAGGTTCAGGGAGGCTCCGATGCGGGGAAAAACCGCGCTGTGGCTACATTGGAAAAAGGTCAATGGAAGGTATCCGGAGAGAAGTGGTTCTGCTCTAATGCCAATGCCGATCTTATCCTCATGACGGCACGCTATGACCCAAACATTGAAGATACCAAAGGATTGGGCCTTTTTCTAGTGCCTAGAGTGTTAGAAGATGGATCGTTGAATCACTTTGCCATCCGTAGATTGAAAGATAAGCTCGGAACCAGAACGCTGGCTACAGCTGAAATCGATTTTAATGAAGCCCATGCCTATCCGATCGGTACGCCTGAGCAGGGATTTAAGATCTTGATGGAAAATGTTCTTCATTTTTCAAGGCTATTTAATTCAGTGACGGTTCTTGCCATGGCACGCCGGGCATTTCAGATCGCTCTATCTTACGCAAAGCATCGGGAAGCGTTTGGGCAACCTATCTTTAATTACCCATTAGTGCAAGAAAATCTGGCTTATGTGAAGGCGGAGAATAACGCTCTGGTCGCTTCTATTTTTGCGGTATTGAAATTGCAGGATGCCAATGAATCTGAAGAACAAAAACTGCTTTTGCGCCTGTTGGCTAATCTCAGTAAAACGCTCACCTCAAAGGCCTCTGTGCAGCACATTCATCGTTGCCTCGACGTCCTCGCAGGTAACGGAACGATAGAGTCCTTTTCACCGATCCCGCTGCTCCTGCGCGATAGCATCATTTGCGAAAATTGGGAGGGAACGCACAATGTTCTCAAGATGCAAATCTTGAAAGACATCCTGCGTTACAACATCGATGCAATCTTCCTGAAATATCTCGAACCCCTCATCCAAAAAGCAGAACAACTCCATCCCTTAGGCGCCACCTTGCGCACCATGTACCAAGAACTAACTCTCAAATTCAAGGAACTAAGGGAAGCGCCTCAAGACTTGCAAACGCTCCTCATTTCAGGTGTTACGGATGCTATGGGAATGCTATTTGCTGCCGTTCATCTCCTGTTTGAAGCTGTTGACCAAGAGTCTAAAGGCAGTTCCTCTAAAATGCATTGCCTGACCTTTAATTTAAGCACTGTAAACCCGACAGAGCACTTGATATTGGTACGTAATTGTCTTAAAGCTTGATATAGTTTAACATATAAATATCCCTGAATGATATAGAATAGCATATCAAAGAAGTGATCGACGCTCATCTTAAAACTGTGCCGCTAGTTACAGGTTAACTATTTACCACCCGCTCGCATTCACTCGCTAGAGACCACGGAGTTCTCAGAGGGGAAAGGCAAGGTTATTCCCTCCTTGTCTTCTCTGTGCCCTCTAGTGAGCGGTAATATGAGAGGATTAAGGCACACCATTTTTCATACCAAAGCGAGTTTCGAGACGTCTACTCTTCAATTTTCCAAAGGCAGTTCACGCCTTGAATGGATGAACAGTGGAGCATCAATTCAGGAAAGTTTCCTATTTTAAGGTGCATGAGTGGTTTGAGGAAGGGGTCAAAGACAAAGATCGTATCGTTGATGTAGGATAAATGAATGGTTGTGAGTTGGTTTGGATGGCAATAGCTTCCTTCAAAGGATGCTTCAGCTGGTCCATTTCGCTTTCTCCGGATGCTGCTCTGTTTGTTTGATTGTTCTCCTATGGCGATTTCAGCGACTATTTGATCTGCGGAAAATATTCCTATAATGGCGTCTGAACGTGTTTGAAAAGAGATTTTGAGGGTTGTGTCCGGTTTCAAAATTTTTCCGGTAGGGACGTAGCGATCTCCGGACGTTTCGATTTGCTGGATGAATAACCTTTCGTAGGTGTTGAGGGAGTTGAGGATCGCTTCATCCATATTGAAGTATTTGTATGAGGCGAGCCTTCCTAAGAAGACGACATTGGGCTCCTTATGAGCGTATTCAGCGTACTTTTTGAATAGCTCTTCGTTTCTATCATTCGGCACAGGGTAATAGGGGTCGCCATGATCTGTTGAGTATTCTTTTGCGATAATCGTCCCTTTGCAAGGAGCGGGATAGAAATGCTTGAACTCTACAATCCTTGTATAGGGTACATCTGGAGAGGGGTAGTTGATCACCGAGTTTTCCTGGAAGTATTCCTGATCATCTATGCGAATCATTTCAAAACGGATACTGCGGTATTCTAGTTTTTCAAGCCCAAGTGATGCGTAGTAGTGGTCTATAGGGCCCGTAAAGAACACTTTTTGGAGATGGACATACTTCTGATAAGGTGAAGCAAGATAGTCGGTGTTGTAGATGATGAGGATATTGGGATGGGAGGCGATCTTTTCAATGAAGGGTGTATATCCATTTTTAGGGAGAGCTTGATAAGGATCTGAGAAATATCCTTCTTCGTTGTCGTAGCGGATTTTTACTCTTTGTAAAACGGATACACTTAAGTCTTTTGGATCTTTGTCCCACTGCTTAATAGTATAATACTTGATGAGTTTGTCATAGAGTTTCTGGCCGAAATGACTTAGGCAATACTCTTCGCCGTTTTTTGGGTCTTTGATGCGATGATTGCGTACGGACTCGATGTACGAGCGCATTTCCGCTTCGTTTTTCAGGTGCTGGCCGCATACTGCATTGACTGTTGTGATATTAATGGGAATCGGCACCAATTGCCCGTCTACTTTGCTGTAAACTTTGTGCTGATAGGGGATCCATTCGCTAAACCGTTGCACATACTCCCACACGTTTTCATGTTTTGTGTGGAAGAGGTGCGCTCCATATTTAGCGATGCGAATGCCTGTTGCTTCATCTACATAGTCGTAGCAATTGCCGCCAATATGGTCACGTTTTTCTATGACCAATACCTTGTTAAAGTAAGCGCGGTTCGCAAGCTTTTCTGCTATCGTGATGCCTGAAAGTCCTGACCCAACAACGACATAGTCCGGCCGCTCAAGAATGATCCTTTTTTGCATGTTGAAGATATAGAACCAGGCACGTTCAAAGAAATGTCCTACTTCAGGATTGAAACTGTTCAACTGCTGGATGAGCTTTTTGTAATACTCTAAGGGACGAGACAGAATGTAATCGCGCGTGACGCAGAAAGTGGCTCCCAATGAAACTGGGATCACCGGAGGTAGAGGATCTTGAACGATGTACTTCTTCAACCATTGTTCAAAATTGAAGTCGTCTTGGTTTGGTGTTAAGTCGTGGCTCCAATAGTCCAGGCGAAAGTTTGGTTGGTAGGTAAATGGTCGAAACCCGGCGCCGGCGCTAAAGAGAAGGTGGAAGTTAGGGGCATGCTCATCGTGTTTTCCTTGAGAGAAGATCACATAGTCTGAAAGCTCGTGGTAATGCTCAATGATGTGGGTGAGGTAAGTGTGGGACTCTCTGCCGATATTGGGGAGCTGCTTGACTTTGACGCCGGATGCATTAAACGGCTCTTCGCTCTTGTTGTAAATATATAGCTCGTGCTCATCCTTATACTTGAGTGCCCATGACACATCTTCCTTGTATTTGGCAACAACGATGCTAAATTTTTTCATATTATTCCAATATAGGGACATCCTCTAAAATAATCGGTTCAGCCCACAGGATGTGGCGCCGTTCAAGCAGGATGCAACCATCTCCTACAAGTGCTACTTTGTAGCTAAAAAGGCCATCTTTTTCGCGGTACTCTTCATTGAGTAGAGGGAATGCGTAGACTCCATCCAGGGTATCAACGCGGATCCACTTCTCCTCGTAGGTTCCATTGCCGTACAGAAGATGGAGGAAAAGGTAGATTTCATCGCAGCGCCACTCGTGCGGGAGAAACCAACTGATATGCAACTTTTCCCCATAGTCAGGGCAGTAAAGGCGCGGATCGGGCGTGCCGATCTTATAGCTCGGAAGGCTTTGGATACTGATGTATTCGGTGTAGAGGGAAAGCTCGGGAGAGGAGCATCCTGTGATGAAGGCTAGAAGCAGG
>JBKEAL010000276.1:0-1543 GCA_047972195.1 Parachlamydiaceae bacterium | reverse complement strand
ACGCCCGGAATAGCGCGGCGGCGTGCTGGCGGGATCGGTGCATCGCAATCAATGCAGAGAACACGGGAAACGCCCGGCGTTTTATTGCGGGCGGTGTGGATGTGGCGCTGGCGTTCTTCTTCAACGCGCTGCTGTACGAGGTCCATTGAATCAGCCATCAGTGGATCTCCTGCGCTTCTTTCTGAATCTTCACCGCTTCTTGACGCAGCAGCTCAGCAGCTTCCGTATGGTTAAGCTGACGTGACACGATACGGGCTGCCAAAGAGTCCAGACGTGCAGCCATCACATCTGCGCGGCCCCGGCGTTCTTCTTTGCGTGCTTCACTCAGCAGTAGGTTGAGTCCAGCATCATCTGGTCCTGTTTTAGTGGTACGGGTTTCAATATTTCGCATAGTTGTTTCTCCTGAATTTGGGCAATAAGAAGCCCGGCGGGTTTACGCCATTAATTTCTGTTGTGGATTAATTCGGCATGGTTAGCCGCTTTGGAAATAAGCTCACCACTGCACGAAAATGATTCATTGTTTTAATCAGTTCCCGCTTTTCGTCAGTAGTCAGATCACTAATATTGACGCTATGACGTTCTGCCGGAATTTTTGCCATATAAAATATGGCTGCCAGTGCCCTCTCATTTTGTTTATTGTTAACGTCCCTTTGGTCGCGCATATCTTCAATAAACCTTTCAAGCTCCGACTCAATATTCAGACCAAACACTTTTGCACGTAGTTCTGCAATATGGTTCAGTCCGTCCAGGCGTTTGCCGGGGCTTAGTGGAACAGTTGCCGCCGGGCCATCAATAGCCATTACCCCCTCCTGTCTCGTCGTACATATACCTATTTGAAGTTGTGCCGGGAATTTTTTCACACGCCCGGCGCGTGCCTTGATGGTAGACTATTTGCGCCAACAATCATCTACCCCTCGAAGGAGAAATCTGATGTCAGACTCTGACAACTTCCATGTATTGCCTCGTCCTGCCCCTGCACCTAAGCCAGAACCGGGGCAAGATAAAAAATAGGAATCCGGCATGACTAAACAAAGCTCCGAATATTTCCAGTTGCATTACTGCTATTACCTTGAGCTTATGACAGCGACGTTTCATGGTAGGGCTGACAAATTGATGACTGCTATCCAGATTATTAGCGGTACTGCTGTCATAGCCGATACTGGGTTGGAATGGTTGTTCGCTTTGCCCGTTGTTGTAATCGCCACAATTCAACTTGTGTGGCAACCCGCAATTGTTTCCGAGCGTGCCAGCGTACAAAGCCGCCAGTACGGAGAATTGCTTTATGCCGTGGATGAACTGACCCCGGAACTGATTGCACAAAAATTGAAAACGCTGCATCACTCTGACTCCGCACCTTTCGGTTCTTTGTTAAATCCAGCCTACAAAAGAGCAGCTATTGCATGTGGTCGGACTGACGACACTAAGCTCAGCTTCCAGGAAAAGCTTTTCGCCTGGTTTGCAGGATGCCTGCCACGTTAAAACTTAGACGTTGTAGCAATCTCTTTTTACCTATTCCCCGGACAGCCTGCTGCCGGGGAGATAA
>JBKEAL010000270.1:0-3016 GCA_047972195.1 Parachlamydiaceae bacterium | reverse complement strand
CATGCCCAGTAAGGTAGATTTACCGCCACCGGCTGCGGCGAAGATCCCGACTCTCTGCCCAAGTCCGGTCGTCAAAACGCCGTCAATCGCTCTTATTCCCACCGAGATTGGTTCGCTGATTCTCTGGCGCTTTAAAGGGTCAGGAGGCGATTGAATGACCGGGTACACTTCGTCGAGTTCCAAAGGACCTTTGGTTGCAGTATCGAGCGGTTCTCCGAGCCCGTTTAAAACTCTGCCTAAAAGGTTTTTACCGACTTTGATGTGCAAGGGGAGATGCGTGGGAATCACTTCTGACGAAGGGCCGATTCCGGTCATTTCTCCAAGCGGCGAAAGGAACACTTCTTCACGGGTGAATCCGACAACTTCGCAGCGGAGCGGCTCCATGCCTTCGCGCTTGACCAGACACAGTTCTCCGATCTTCACTTGAGGTACGATCGCTTTGATCAACATGCCGACGGTTTCTGTGATCCGTCCATTGACTGTCGTCAACTGGACCTCTTCCAGGCTCCCTAGCAACTTTTCTAAATCGTCTTCCATTTTTCTTTCGCCTTTGTACAGATAAAATCCTCGGATACAAGTTTTTAAGATGCATCCGAGGATAAAAATTCGAGCGCTTTTTTTAGATCTGTACGTTCATGATCGTTTTTGTAGACTCTAGCATTTTATTCAGCATGTTGGAGAAAAATTCGATCTCTTGTGTGATATATCCCATTTTAATCTGGATGGCCAGCATGCTTGCAGGAGTGATTTCTGTCTTGTTTAAGTGCATCATCTGCACGTCGCTGGATAATTTTTGCAATTGATACTGTCCATGCGTCAAAAATCCCAGGAACCTGTCGATAGGAGTGGTCAGACCATTAGATTTCGTGGGGTCTTGAGGCGTGTATTCCAATCCTGCCCGATTCATGACGACTTTTAAGCTCTCGTCGATATGGGCAAGCTTATTCCTCATCAGATCCTGAACAGAGCCTTTCAGCTGCAATTCGGGAGAGGCGAGCTGGATTTTAACACCTTCGATCTTTTTAATCAGGTCTTTTGTCTGATTGACCAGAACATCCGGAGACGTGTTAGCTGCCAGCTGTACTTTTCCGCTGATTTCACTGATTTCTCCCATCAGGGAGTTTTTCTGTCCTTCAGGTGACCTGACTTCGACGCCGCGTCCCATCCCCATCAGTTCATCGAATCGTTCCTTATCCGGGGCTTTTCTCTCAATCTGTTCCGGCTGAAAGGTCACTTCCTCGGCTTTCTTTTCATCCGAGATTTTTTCTATCTTGAGTACTTTCTGTTGATCAGCCATAGGTCTAACTCCTCGCAGTTTCTCCTTTCGGGAGAGGCTGCTATGTTCCCTTCTCTTCCCCTTCGGTGTCCGCTTGGGCGAAGAAGGGAGATTTTGCTTTATAAAGATCTTTTTCTGCCCATTCCAGGGAGATCGATCCTAAATTCTTTACGGTTTCGTCGCCGGTCTTCGACATCGCTTCCTTGATCAGTGCTTCCCCTTTCTTTCGTTTTGGTTTCGTCAGCAGGTAACAAATCCCCAGGAATGTCTGAGCTAAATAATTTTCAGGTTCCTTGTCTACTACTTCTCCAAAAATCTTGGTCGCTTGCTTGATCTCCAGTTTGTTCAAGGCGATGTATCCCATCCCGATCTTAGGAGCGGCATGGTCTTTGTTCAGCTCTTGAGCCGCCTGAAAGATCCTGGTTGCTGCCAGTTCGTCCAGCTGCTTTACTGCTACAAACCCTGCTTCGATCAGCAAAGCGAAATCCTCTTTGAAAGAGGCTAGTTTTTCATCTGTCATACGCTCTTCTTCCCTTATGTTATTGATGGTTTCACTGTCCCAATCCAAGTGTTGCGTATGTTGCAAAAGCGGGGGAAGAGAGCCGCAAGTTAATGGACTCTCTTCCCTCCGGCAAAACGGTCATCTATCTATTACTTGACACCGCGAGCCATTGTCAGGATCGCTTGGTTAGATGCCGATACTAAGTTAGATGACATCTCTGATAGCTGAGAGAGGTGGTTCATCAACATCTGCATCTCGAACATATCGCCGATACTGATCGAGCTTCTGTTGTTTTTAATAGCGATGATTTTTGTCTTAGCACTGGTTGTTGCATCGTTAAGCAGCGAAAACAACACTTGGACGCTAAGTCCTGAATTTTTTCCAGTACCAAGAAACTGATTATGGGTTGCCATAGAATCCTCCTTCTATATCCTCTTCAAGGAAGTTCTAAGATCGCTAGGAGTTCATACTGGAAATTACATTTCCCGAGGAAGACCGCTTCCTCTTTCTGAACTTCTCCATCTCACAAACTAATTTTTTTAAGGTCGCCTGTAGAAGGGCATTTCTTTTAGAAAAGCCCTTCAAAAGGAGGCCTTAAACCTTCGCCGGGACCCGCGAGATCACCTTCAGAAGGGAAGTGTACCCCTGAAGTAAAACGCCCAGCTTGTCGAATTCATCTTTGTCTTCTCCATTGCGGAGGAGCTCTTTAATGTTTTGGATCGCTTTTTCCGTTTTCAATCGAATCTGGTTGCGCGATTTCGCCTCACCCAGCTCTTTTTCCAGGTCAAAGGTGAAGGCTTCTACTTTCTTCTTTTTGCTTTGGTCTTCTAGTCCAAACATCTTATCCCTCTTTCCCTATACTTTTATTTTAACAAATTAGGATTAATTTTTCAATATAGTCAATTTTATAATTTTATTTTGAAAAATCTATCCTGTATTTAACTCCATCTTTTTCCAAATACACTGTACCCGGCGCGATCTCTGTAATCACCATGCCATCTAATACATCGCCCTTAGCGACAATGCGGCCATTGACGACTACGTTGATCGTCCTGCCTATTTGTGAGAATCCGCTGACTTCATAGCGGTCGGAAATGTTCACCATCGAAGCCGATTCAGCAAGCGAATTGACTTGTGATCTCACATAGCGAACACCCGGGATCGCTTTAAACTCTTCGGTTAGTTTTTTGTATATTTCCTGCTTTCCGCTGGGGATGCCGCCGGAAATGGAGAGTTCG
>JBKEAL010000257.1:0-21310 GCA_047972195.1 Parachlamydiaceae bacterium | reverse complement strand
GCTTAGAAATTCTCTTGGATCATGCAGACGATCAATCATACCTTTCGATGGCCGACCCTGTGGCAAAATCCGCGCTTCCTGAAGAGGAGTCTTTGGGTTTAGGCTGGGCTCTTCTCTTCTCGCTTGTGGGCGGATTGCTGTTAAACCTGATGCCCTGCGTGCTTCCTGTGGTTTCACTGAAAGTCTTGAGTTTTGTGCAGATGGCCGGATCCTCCCGCAAAGAGTTGTTTAAACAGGGCACTCTGTTTTCTTCAGGCGTGATAGTCTCCTTCTGGGCGCTTGCAGGCGCCCTCATCGTCCTTCAGATGTCTGGAGAAGCGGTGGGTTGGGGTTTCCAGCTTCAAGAGCCGATCTTTGTCGCCCTTTTGGCTTTTCTGTTTGTGTTGCTCGCTTTGAGCCTCTTTGGAGTGTTTGAAATGGGCACCTCGATTGCAGCTATGGCAGGCGACGCTTCTCAAGGCAAAACCGGCTCGAAAAGCTCCTCCTCCTTCTGGAGCGGAGTGTTTGCGACTGCAGTCGCAACACCTTGCACAGGTCCATTCATGGGAACAGCTTTAGGGTATGCTTTGACGCAGCCTCCATTGATTGCTCTCCTCGTTTTTACGGCGCTTGGATTGGGCATGTCATTGCCTTACCTCCTATTGGGATTGAACCCAGGCTTGCTTCGCTTCGTTCCCAAGCCTGGCGACTGGATGGAAGCGTTTAAGCAGATGATGGGCTTTTTAATGTTGGCAACAGTTGTGTGGCTTCTGTGGGTCTTTGCTGGTCAAACTTCTGAAAACTCCCTATTCATCTTGCTGTTTGCTTTGCTTACAGCTTCGATTTCCGCATGGATTTACGGCCGCTGGGGCGCTCCTTACAAGTCTAGAAAGACGCGTCGAGCAGCTTACGTGGCAGCGATGGCGGTGCTGGTGCTTTCATTCTGGGTAGCTTCCGGAGCGGTTCGAGATCAATCAGCGCCATCTAGCAGCGACCAGATCGCTATGGCAGGAGATGGCTGGGAGCCGTTTTCACCACAGCGCGTAGAAGAATTAAGAGCGCAAAACGTCCCCGTATTCATCGATTTTACCGCGAAATGGTGCTTGATCTGCCAAGCCAACCATCTTACGTTGACTAAAGGGCCTGTAGAAGCCAAAATGGCAGAAAAATTCGTAGTGCGTATGAAGGCTGATTGGACAAAGCACGATCCGTTAATTACGGAAGAGCTGAAAAAATTTGGCAGAAGCGGTGTTCCTCTATACGTTTATTACGGCTCAGAGAAACAGGATGCCGTCATCTTACCGCAAGTTTTGACCGATTCTTCTATCATCTCAGCAGTTGAAGAGGAGAGCAGTGTACGTTGATTCCCATGCGCATTTAACGGGAGAGGACCTCTTTTTAGAGGCTGAATCGATGATTTCTCGGGCGCAAATGGCTGGGTTGTCCCATGTCGTCAATATCTGCACGGACGCGCTTTCTCTGGAGAGAGGATTGAAGTTAGCTGAAACATATTCTTCGATCAAAAATACAGGAGCTGTTACTCCGCACGATGTCGATCTCATCGGCGAAAGGGATTTCCCCATATTTGCGGCGGCAGCACGCTCCGGAAGGCTGTCTGCCGTTGGCGAGTCCGGGCTCGACTACTACAATTCTACCGCAGACAGAGCTGTTCAGGCAGATTTTTTTAAACGCTACTTACAGCTCGCACAAGAGTGTAATCTTCCTATTGTGATCCACTGCAGAGAAGCTTTTAAAGACTTATTCGCCATCCTTGACGCCCACATGCCTTCCAAAAAAGGCGTTTTCCATTGCTTTACGGGAACATTGGAAGAGGCAAAACAGGTCGTTGCCCGAGGGTTTTACGTTTCTTTAAGCGGGATTGTCACGTTTAAAAAGTCCCTTGCTCTTCAGGAAATCGCCAAATCGATTCCGCTTGAGAGCCTTTTGATTGAGACAGATTCCCCTTATCTTGCCCCTCAGACAAAGAGAGGAAAGCAAAATGAGCCTGCTTTCGTCGTCGAAGTGGCAGAAAAAATCGCTGAGCTTAAAGGACTGACATTAGAGCAGGTCGCTCAGCAAACTACTAAAAATGCGCTGGAGTTATTCCGATGAAAGAATTTACATTAAATGATTTGAAGGCTTTTGAAGCCATTCCCTCTGAACTTCCCTTTTGTGAAAAGTACTACGACGTGCATCGTCCTGATCACTGTTCTGTAGCTTTGAATCATGGCCATAAGAACCTGGAAAACTTCTGGGGGTTTCCTTACGACCACAACATGATCCGTTCCATTCCTCTTTACATCAACGCAAGCCCTATGGAGATCGGAAACCACCGCTACATTGCAGCGCAAGGCCCTCGTGAAAACACGCAAGAGGAGTTTTGGCAGATGGTGTGGAAGGAAAATGCGACGCTGATCGTTTCCGTTACAAACGAAAGAGAGCTGTGGAAAGGCAAAGAGCAGATGAAATTTCATCGCTTCTGGCCTGATGCACAGCCGATCACCAAGGGAGAGTACACTATAGCATTAGAAGACGTCTCCCTTATCAAGGAGTGGGACGATGGCCGCAATGAAAAGCTGCGTTCCAGAAAACTTACGCTGTCTTCCGGAGGAATAAGAAAAAATGTGCACCATCTTCACTTGGAAAATTGGGTCGACAACGGCGTGGTGCATCCGGAAAGCCTCGTCGCTTTAACCCATGCAATCGACAATTTTAAATCAGATGGTTCCATTGTCGTGCACTGCGCTGCCGGAATCGGCCGCACAGGCACAGTGATCGCATTCCACAGTCTGCTTCACGACTTGTACGCAAAAAAGCCCCTCAATCCCATTGACAGGATCAAAGAGATGCGTTCTTTGCGCTGGGGAGCCGTCGTCGCAGCGGAAGAGCAGTACTCCCTCATCATCGACGCTCTTAAGCACGTGCTTAAAGACTAAAATGATCTGATTGGCACACGGTCGATCACAAGACGTGTGTCAAGATCCACGTAGAATCCATATCGAATTTTAATGAATCGGTTTCCCACTTTAGTCCAGGTTACAGGAGTGCCTGTCCACCTGCCTGTTATAATCATGTAGGGGTTATTCGCGTTATCCGCAAAGAAAATAGCCGAATGGAATTTATGAAACTCATCTCGATACATTCCTATCCCATAAACTGTCGCTATCTGGCTTGTTTGTTCTTCTGTAGGCGTCCAGATGGAGTTAATGGAAGTAGAAATTTTGGTGAATTCACTTTCGCCATCTAAGGAAACGTAGCGAAAAAATGAGAGGCCCGGTTCATTTGGATCAAATTGCTCTTCTCCAGTAAAGTGAAAAATATTACCAAGCAATGTTCCTGAGGAGTGTGCAACCTGGATTATAGTGTTGCCATCGATCGTGACGTTTGGTGTCACTTCTGTAATCATGACTTCCTGATCGTCAAGACCCCAATCAGCTTTCGTTAAGGTGATTGATTTGCCTTTGGTTTCAAAGCATCTTTCATTTCCCTCAATGGCCAACTTAAAAATAGAATTGCCAACTAAAAGATCGGGAAGCTCTTGCAATACTGTCACGATTCCACCTTCATGAATATTTAATTGAGCGATGTCCATGAAATTCATATCTAAGGTAAACCGGCGGAAAGTCATGGCTGGAAACTCAACTTCAACTGTTGCCCAATGTTTATCTGTCGACCAGTCGGTGTATTTGTTGCCGTTAATAATTACACCTTCATTCGCAAAGGCGTTAAAAGTTAGTAAAACAAAACAGGAAATAATTAAATTAATTAGTTTCATATAAACTCCTATAGTTTGTAGTGGAAATTATAATGAATTTTTATGTAAAAGTAAAGGGTTGTGCCTGGAGGCCGGATTCGGCCGCACAGGCACGGAGATAATTAAGAATTTTTCTCAGCGGGCTGCAGCAAAGTGATCTTTACGATCTTTGGCGGGACAACGGGTCTATCCTGGCCATCTACTGGGGTCGCTTCGAGCTTCTTGACGATGTCATAACCTTCGATCACTTCGCCAAAAATGGTGTGCTTTCTGTTCAGCCAAGGCGTGCTTGCTGTTGTGATAAAGAACTGGCTGCCGTTTGTTTTAGGTCCGGCATTAGCCATCGCGAGAATGCCCGGCTTGTCAAACTTTACTGTCAGTGAGAACTCATCGTCAAACGGCTTTCCATAGATCGACTCGCCGCCGCGGCCAGTGCCTGTAGGGTCGCCGCCCTGGATCATGAAGTTTTTGATGATCCTGTGGAAAATCAAGCCGTTATAGTAATCTTTTTGCGATAGACGCAGGAAGTTTTCAACAGCTTTTGGGGCAATTTCAGGCTTTAAAGCAACAGTGATCGTTCCTTGGGTCGTCTCAATTGCAACGACGGGGTTTTTTGGCATCATAAATGGAGTCTCCTCGCTAAATAATTGGATAGACAGCAAACAACACATTGAAAAAATGAAATTCCTCATAAATTCCCTTCTGGTGTTAACCTATCATTGTACACTAAAGAGGGTAAATTGTGGAACTATTTGAGAGACAACAGATTGCAAAAGAAGCCAAAGAAATTGCCCACATCGCCGGCGAGCAGTTGCTTTACTATTGGGGCAAGCTCACACAGGTCAGAGAAAAGGGGTTTTTCTGGGATTTAGTTACGGAAGCAGATCTTGCTTCCGAAGCGTGTATTTTAGAGCAGATAAAGAAGCGATTTCCCTCTCACGATATCCTTTCGGAAGAATCGGGACTCTATGAAAAGGGAGAATCCCGCTTTAAATGGATGGTCGACCCTTTGGATGGAACGACCAATTACACCCACCAATACCCTATGGTGTCGATTTCCATGGGCCTAGTCATCGACGGAGTCCCTGAAATCGGGATCGTTTACAACCCTATCCTACAGGAAATGTTTGAAGCAGTGACAGGTGCAGGAGCGTTCTTGAACGATAAAAGCATCCACGTCTCCACTGTTTCCAGCCTGGACCGCAGCTTACTTGCTACTGGATTTGCCTACGACCGCAAAGAAACCAAAGACAATAATTATAAAGAATTCTGCCATCTGACAAATCTCTCCCAAGGTGTCCGCAGGCTCGGAAGCGCCGCCCTCGACCTAGCCTATGTCGCCGCCGGCCGCCTCGATGGTTACTGGGAACGCGGCCTCAAACCCTGGGACATGGCCGCAGGCGTCGTCTTAGTCAGAGAAGCAGGAGGCCTCGTCACCTCCTACGAAAGCGGCTCACTCGACATCTCCTCCGGTAGGATTCTCGCCACAAATCGTCATATCCACCCCATTTTAAGCCGCGAGTTGATGATTGCTAAAGATCGATAAGCGGCTCTTCAGGGGTGATTCCAAGAAGAAACTCCTCAATAGGGATGACAGGAAAGCCGAGGGAATGGGGTTGATTTTGCTGTCATAAATTGCATTATACATTGGAAAATGCCATTTGCGATGGCATTTTTCATCCTATCGCCAATCTTATGGCTACAATTGACTTTTAATTGTAGTATTGTATATACTAAATATATATACAGGAGGTGGCTTGATGAGAACGGCAAAAGTGTTCATGAGTGGTCATTCCCAGGCAGTCAGACTCCCCAAAGACTTTCAATTCCATAGTCGTGAAGTAGCAATTGAAAGGCGTGGAGGCAAAATTATCCTTTGGGAAATACCGCAAAATTTATCTAAAGCCTTTGAATTGTTAGGGCAGATGCCTGACGATTTTTATCCAATGGGAAGAGAGGATCTACCTGCACAGACTAGAGAGGGATTTGAATGATCTCATTACGCTATTTACTTGATACCAATACTTGCATCTACATAGCAAAGCAACAACCTCTCCATGTTTTGCGTAAATTTGAAAATCTCATAGTTGGTGAAGTTGCTATGTCAACGATTACATATGGCGAGCTGTTGTGTGGAGCTGAAAAAAGCCGTCATCCTACCAAAACAATGGCCATTTTAGAGGAACTTATAGGTCTCATTCCGGTGCTTCCCATGCCGACTGAAGCAGGTAAGCATTATGGTGAGATTCGAAGCCGATTAGAAAAAAAGGGTCTTATAATTGGCGGTAACGATCTTTGGATTGCTGCACACGCCTTATCTCTTGAGGGTGTTGTTCTTGTTACAAATAATGTAAAAGAATTTAATCGCATCCCTCATCTTAAAATTGAAAACTGGGTTTCTGATTCGTAATTTGTCGAAGGAGCCTTAGGTCTTTTCCTAAGGCTCCTTCTGTGGATTAGCTACCGCAGGTGAGGCAGCCGGGCTCGAGTGAGCAGACGGCGCCTTGAGCTGTTTCGTTCTCTTTATTGGCTTCAGGAGTTGGTGATTCTTTCGGCGCTTCTTTTTCGACGGTGAACTTGATCGCTTCTGAGGCGGCTTTGGTTCTTAGGTAGTACATGCCGGTTTTTAGGCCGCGTTTCCAACCGTAGAAGTGCATGGAAGTGAGTTTGGCGAAGGTGGGGCTTTCGACAAACAGGTTGAGCGACTGCGATTGGCAGATGTAGGGGCCGCGGTCGGCTGCCATATCGATGAGAGCTTTCTGTTTGATCTCCCAGACGGTTTTGTACAGTTCGCGGATCTCTTCGGGGATTTCCGGAATGTTTGCGATCGAACCGTTGCTTGCCATGATCTGGTTTTTCATTCTGTCGTTCCACAGGCCGAGTCTGACGAGGTCTCTCATCAAGTACTTGTTGACGATGATGAACTCGCCGGACAAGACGCGTCTTGAGTACAGATTGGATGTGTATGGCTCAAAGCACTCGTTGTTTCCGAGGATTTGCGATGTGGAAGCGGTTGGCATTGGCGCTACTAAGAGAGAGTTTCTCACGCCATATTTCAGCACTTCGCTTCTCAACGCTTCCCAGTTCCAGCGTGGGCCTGGTTGGACGCCCCAGAGGTCGAACTGGAAGAGGCCTTCAGAGATAGGCGAGCCTGCATAGGTCTCATAGGTCCCTTCTGCTTTGGCCAGATCCTTGGAGGCACTCATGGCGCCGTAGTAGATCGTTTCGAAGATTTCTTGGTTGAGCTTGTGCGCCTCTTCCGATTCGAAGGGATAGCGCAGCTTCAAGAGCGCATCTGCAAATCCTTGCACGCCGATACCGATCGGTCTGTGGCGCAGGTTGGAGTGCTTCGCTTCTGAAACTGGATAGCTGTTGCCGTCGATTACGCGGTTCAAGTTGCGCGTGATCACTTTTGTGACCTCGAACAGCTTTTGGTGGTCAAATGCGCCGTCGATGACAAAGCGCGGCAACGCGATCGACGCCAGGTTGCACACGGCGATCTCGTCTGGAGAAGTAAACTCTACGATTTCGGTGCACAGGTTGCTCGACTTGATTGTGCCCAAGTTCTTCTGGTTCGATTTTTCGTTACACGCATCTTTGTAGAGCATGTAAGGAATGCCTGTCTCGATTTGCGCTTCGAGAACTTTGAACCACAATTCTTGCGCTTTGATCGTTTTGCGGCCCCGGCCTTCTCTTTCATAACGCGTGTAGAGCTCTTCGAACTTTTCGCCATAGCAATCGGCAAGTCCTTGTGCTTCGTTGGGGCAGAAAAGCGTCCAGTCGCCGTTTTCTTCGACGCGCTTCATGAACAGATCGGGGATCCATAAAGCGGTGAACAGATCGCGGGCGCGCACCTCTTCTTTCCCGTGGTTTTTTCTCAAATCGAGAAAATCAAAGATATCGGCGTGCCATGGCTCAAGGTAGATCGCGAAAGAACCTTTTCTTTTGCCTCCGCCTTGGTCGATGTAGCGCGCTGTGTCGTTGAACACGCGGAGCATCGGGATGATGCCGTTTGAGGAGCCGCCTGTGCCGCGGATGTAGGATCCTGTGGCGCGGATGTTGTGGATGCTCAAACCGACGCCGCCGGCTGATTGCGAGATCTTCGCGCAGCATTTCAACGTGTCGAAAATTCCGTCGATGCTGTCGTCTTTCATTTCCAGCAGGAAGCAGGAGGACATCTGTGGATTAGGAGTGCCGGCATTGAAGAGCGTCGGGGTCGCGTGGGTGAACCAGCGTTCGCTTAAAAGGTTGTAAGTCTGGATGGCCGCTTCGATATCCTCTTTGTGAATGCCGACAGCAACGCGCATCAACATTTGTTGAGGCCTTTCCATCACCTTGCCGTTCATTTTCAGAAGGTAGGAGCGCTCGAGTGTTTTAAAGCCAAAGTAGTCGTAAGCAAAATCTCTGTCGTAAATAATGGCTGCATCCAGGGCGTCTGCATTTCGTTCGACGATCTCGTACACTTCATCCGAGATGAGCGGTGCTTTTCTTCCGCTTTTTTCGTCGACGTAATGGTAGAGATCATAAATCGTTTTGGAAAACGACTTGTTTGTGTTTTTTTGCAGGTTGGAGATGGCAATTCTTGCGGCAAGTAAAGCGTAGTCTGGATGGCGTGCTGTCAAAGTGGCAGCAACTTCTGCAGCCAGATTGTCGAGTTCGCTCGTTGTGACTCCGTCGTAAATCCCTTCGATCACTTTCAAGGCGACCGTTACCGGGTCTACATGGTCTCCATCTAGTCCATAGCAAAGTTTTTGGATCCTGCCTGTGATCTTGTCAAACTTTACCTCTTGCTTTCTTCCATCTCTTTTTACGACAAACATCCCTAGCTCCTAAATGATTAAAACTCTTCTGTTAATGAAAATACGTTTTCTTCCTTCTTGGTCATCACGCCCGATTTTTGGTATTCGGAAACGCGTCTTTCGAAGAAGTTCGTCTTCCCTTGCATGGAGATCAGCTCCATAAAGTCGAAGGGGTTTGTGACGTTGTAGATTTTTGGACATCCCAATGCGATCAACAGCCTATCCGCGACGAAGGAGATGTATTGGCACATCAGATCGGCGTTCATGCCGATCAGCTTAACCGGAAGCGCGTCGCGCACAAATTCATGTTCGATCTCTACGGCATTGCGGATGACCGATTGAACAGTCTCCACAGGAAGCTTGTGCTTTAGCTGTGAATAAAGCAGGCAGGCGAAGTCGCAATGCAGGCCTTCGTCTCTTGAAATGAGTTCATTGGCGAAGCTTAAACCGGGCATTAGGCCGCGTTTTTTGAGCCAGAAGATCGAACAGAAGCTGCCGGAGAAGAAAATGCCCTCAACAGCGGCAAAGGCTATCAGCCGCTCCGCAAACGATCCTTGATCGATCCAGCGAAGCGCCCAGTCTGCTTTCTTTTTAACGCAGGGCACTGTATCGATTGCGTGGAAGAGGCGGTCTTTTTCTTGAGGATTTTTGATGTAAGTGTCGATCAGAAGCGAGTAGGTTTCAGAGTGGATGTTTTCGATCATCACCTGGAAGCCGTAGAAGCAGCGCGCTTCGGGGTATTGCACTTCAGACATGAAGTTGACAGCTAGGTTTTCATTTACAATGCCGTCGCTTGCCGCAAAAAAGGCGAGAACGTGTTGGATAAAGTACTTCTCATCTTCGTTCAGTTTTCTATCCCAGTCCAGTAGATCGGGAGAAAGGTCGATCTCTTCTGCAGTCCAGAAGCTCGCCTCTGCTTTTTTATACATTTCCCAGATCTCGCGATGCTTGATCGGAAATAGGACAAAACGGTCTTTGTTTTCTTCGAGGATCGGTTCGTTTTCCTGGTTGGACATAGGGCAAGCTCCTTCATCAATAAGGGTCAAAAAAAGTGTTAAAACCACAACATCTTGTAGCGATCGAATCAACCTGTTGTGTTTTCGTGCTTAGATTCTATACTAAGCATCTATTCGCCGGTCAAGCATTTTTCTTTCATTTTTCGCAATTGGTTCATCGTTAATGGGAACCAATCGGCGGGCCGGAATTTTAGCAGATTTCCATAGGATTGGCTACCTTATTCTCATTCAGGTAAACTATCCCGCATGACATGGCTGGAAATTCAAGAAGGAGAGGATAAAAGCTCTCCACTGATCAACTGTTTGAGAAATACGTACAAACACCTGCGCAAATGGGCAAAACGGATAAACACCGATTGCTTCCGCTTATACGATCGCGAAATTCACTCATATCCGGTGGCGATCGACTATTACGCCGGCCGCTTTTCAGTCCACTACTACGCCAAGGCCAAAGACGATGCAGAGCCTCCACAAGCTTTTCAAAACGAAGTCAACGATGCTCTAGGCCGGTTATTTGGCGTCGAACCCGCTCAAATCTATTGGAGAAGCCGCGTCCGCAGAAAAGAAACACGGCAGTATGAAAAGCTGGCTGCCGCAAAAGAGTTTTTCGTTGTGACCGAGTTTGGAGCGAGCTTTTACGTCAATCTAACCGATTATCTCGATTCAGGCCTATTTTTAGACCACAGGGAATCGCGAAAGCTCGTCTCAGAGTATGCCAAAGGCAAGCGCGTTTTAAATCTATTCGCTTACACCGGAGCCTTTACGGTCCATGCTGCTTTGGCAGGGGCTGTCTTCACGCGTACTGTGGATCTTTCCAACACCTACTGCGCCTGGGCGCGCGAAAATCTCGAGCTGAACGGCATTTCAAAGAAAAACCACGAAATCATCCGCGCCGACTGCATGAAATATCTCGAAGAAGAGGTGCGTGCAGGAGAAAAATTCGACGTTATCATCATCGATCCGCCCACCATTTCCCGCTCCAAGAAGATGGAAGGGCTGTTTGACGTCCAGGAAGAATATCTCTACCTCATCGAAAAAGCCTTAAAACTGTTGAATCCCAAAGGACTCATTTTCTTCAGCACCAACGCAAGAAAGTTTCAGTTCGATTTAAACAAGCTGCCGCCCTGCTCCGCCAGAGAAGTCACCAAAAAGACAATCCCCGAAGACTTCAAAGACGACAAAATCCACCGCTCCTGGATGATTTCACACACTTAGTTCTTTCTCTTAATTAGGAGCACCTGTTTATGAAAGGGGCGAGCGCGATAGGTTAAGACCTCTTCTGCTTCAAGATTGAAAGGGGGCGCTCGGAGATCTAGTGGACGATACCCGCCTCTTTGGATATCGCTATTTATTGTCGGCTTGCCGAAGGGATCGATGTCATTAGTAATGAGGCAATATTTGTAAGAGTTGAGGTTTTTTAGGAAATTGTCGATGTCTTCAAAGGAGAGATGTTGCAATACTTCCTTGCAGATAAGCAAGTCCGCAGGAGGTAAAACGTTAGATTTTGTGCTGTCTCCGACCTCAAAATGGATTGTTGGGGATCCATAGGTTAAATTGTTTTTTTTGATTACATCTTCGACCACATCAAATCCTGTATAGCGGATGCCTGACCAGTTCATTGTGCGGGAAAACGTCCAGCAGCCGCAGCCTGCATCTACCACCGATTGGATTTGATGTTCCGATAAAAAGTTCTGAAGAAATGCTCGGTATTTTTGTGTTTGTTCTACTGTAGAACCTGGTCCTGAAAAACCCTCTCCCTCTTGGTTTTCTCCCCATGTTTTGTTCTTGTAAATGTGTGAAAAGACTTCTCTGCAAGAAGGGTTGGGATCATGCAGGTCGCATTTGGAGGCAAGAAGCTGTTGAAACCGTTCACTTTCCTCTTTTAAGGAGATGTTGGTGCGGTAGTGAAGGAGCGTTCCGAATGCAAGCTCGTTGCAAATGAATTGATCGACATGATTTTTACGGGCTTCTCTTGAAAAAATCACGAATTCATAGTCATCGCTGCCGTCCATGTAGTTTAGAAGAGGGAGTACATCGCGGCGAATTAAGTAAGTGCAATGCACAACAGGGACGTTATAGGTGCCTTTAATAGAACCCGACCATATTTTCCCGTAGTCAGGATGACTTTCATAGTATCCTGTGCGCGAAACAGCGCAAAAGTAGTTGCTGTACAGGTCTCCGGGTTCAGGAATAGATTTGAGAAGGGGTGCGATAATGGGCTTGTTTTTTGAGACAAGGTGGCTTAATGTCTGCGGGGAGATAAAATTGTCGCAATCTACGACAAAATAGAAATCACTTGATTTTTCTATCGCCTTTTTCAAGCTCTTGTTTCGGATTGCTGCCAGCGCTTTAAACCTTCGGGCGTTCCATTCGTGGGGACGATCTCCATCTAAATTATCGACCTCGTGCGCTTCAAATTCTATTGAAGCATAGTTTTGGGCATTGCTGTTAACCCAGTTTTTTAAAATTTCTTCCGTTTGGTCTACGTTGTTGTTGGTGTTGATGTATATAGAGATCTTTTTTTTGTCGTAATCTAGGTTTTCGATGCATTTTAGATACGTTGGCAATGTGTGCGCTTTGTTTCTGACGAGGATTGAGAGTAGAACTGTAGGAGATGCTTCTTTGTTGAAAGCAAGGATTTCAGAAAACAAGAATAGAGTAGTTACAATCGAAGTGATAATCAATAGCCAGATTCGCATGAGATCTTTCCTTATGGGGCTTTGGCGCAGCGGAAGCCGAGATGGTTTAGGCTAGTATCTGGGCAGGTTTTCATGCGCGCAGTGATTCTATAGCCTTTACAGTAGCTTTGGTGGCAGAGGAAGGAGCCGCCTCTGTGCACGCGTTTTGAGGCGTAGGGCTCGTCGGGATCATAGCTTGTATCGGGGCCTTTCGGGTCGATGGAAGTGCCCTTTTTCGCTTCTTCGGCAAAGTAAAACCTGTGGTAGTTGTCGCTCACCCATTGCCAAACGTTTCCGGACATGTCGTAAAGGCCGTAGCCGTTGGGAGGGTATTTTTTCACGGGCGTGGTGCCGAAAGCGCCATTTTCTTTAGTGCTTTCGTAAGGAAACTTGCCTTGCCAAATGTTGGCTTGCGGTTTTTCCTCAGAGAACTCCTCGTTGCCCCAGACGTATTTGATGTTTGTTTTACCGCCATTGGCGGCGTATTCCCATTCGGCTTCTGTGGGAAGGCGCTTTCCGGCCCATTTGGCGTAAGCGTTGGCATCGATCCAGGAGATTTGAACCACCGGATGGTCATCTTTATCCTCAATGGAGCTGTTGGGGCCTTCGGGATGCTTCCAATTAGCTCCCGGCACCCAATCCCACCAGATCATGTGATTGCGCAAAGGAACCGGGCCTTTGGCTTTTTTAAAAACAAGCGATGCGGGCACGAGTAATTCGGGAGCAGGTTCCGGCGTGCCTGGCGGCACTTGGCTCATAATTTCTTCAAGAGTAGGGGCTTTTTCTGCGGTGGTAATGTATCCTGTTGCGTCGACAAAAGCTTTGAACTGGCGGTTAGTCACTGGCGTCGTATCGATCCAAAAGCCCTCCAGTTTTACTTCGTGCGGAGGTTTTTCATCTGCTTTAGCTTCTGGATCATTTGATCCCATGGTAAAAGTTCCTGCCGGCACCCAAACCATGCCATCAGGTTTGTTTACGGAAAATCTCGCCGGCAGCTGAGAGCAGCAGCAATCGCCGCATAGGGTGCCTGCAAGAAAAACACTAGCCGCTAGGGTTGCGCTTCTTAAAGAAAAGTTCATAGAGTCTCCTGTCCCCAATCACTCGGCCAGTTTCCTTGAATCCGAAAAAAAGCACAAAGACAAAAAACATCACATAAACGCGGGCGAGGATTTCGTAGATGCCTTTCTCTATTAGATGATTGTAGATGGCCGCCCATGTTTTTCCTGTAAAATAACCCACAACAAAGTGCTCAAGCACGGTTAAAATCAGCACAAAAATGCTGAAAAGCACGGCCTTAAACACTGTAGGGATAATGAGAGGGGCATCTTCATACCGTTTCCCCAAGTGAAGCATCTCCCCCAAAATAATCAGTTTTGCGATGACCAATGCTTCAATTACCCCATAGCCCAAATGCCAGTAAGTATGCGTGTACTCTTCCACAATCAGCTGCCGATAGATTGTAAAAGCTGTAAAAAAGAGGGTGAAAAAGAGAGCATAAAGATAAAATTTCACCATTTCGTGGTAAAACTTGTTCGAAAATGGGTGTGACATTGTTCCTATCCTACTAGGGAAATCGATTTTGTCAAGAAATGCCTCATTGTAATGCAAATGAGTCAAATTCTTTAAAAAATTCATATTTTATTTGCCTCATTCGCCTCATTTGATGCATAATTGAGTTAAATGAGGCAAATGAGGAGAAATCATGAATCTATTTCGTTATCCCGATGAGGAATCTTCATTATTAGAGTTCAAAAGAGAGGTTCCTAAAAATGATCAAATTATCAAGACAATCATCGGTTTTTGCAATCAGAAAGGAGGGAAACTTATATTAGGCGTTGATAATGATCGCACAATTATTGGAGTTCCTCAGCATCAAATAGATAAATTGCTTGAATCGCTAGATCATTCTATATACGAGGCGTGTTATCCACCTATCATCCCACTGCTTTCTACACAGGCTTTTGGGGATAAAATTGTGCTTATCATTTCTGTTTCATCGGGGATGAGTAAGCCTTATTTTAGAAAATCGGAAGGGATGGATAGGGGAACTTACGTTCGAGTGGGACGTAGCACAGTACAGGCCACTCCTGCCATGATAGAAGAGTTGAAATGGCAGGCTCATCGTGTGGATTTTGAGAAGCTACCGATTTACAATGCTACCTTGGAAGACCTTGAGAATCGACTGATCCAGGATTTCCTTGATAAAAGAAAAAATCAGGCCTCTGCAAAAAATTCGTTAGATGTCATGCGTTCTTATTCTCTGGTAGTTGAAGAACATTCCAAACTTTTTCCTACTTACGCGGGGGTATTGAATTTTGGGAAGGCGCCACAGCAATTTCTTCCGGAAGCTATGATTATAGTAAGCCATTTTAAAGGTGTAGAGGGCAGGGAGGCTTTAGCTTCAATAGATTGCGAAGGCACTCTTTTAAATCAGTTTCAGCAGGCTCATCATTTCGTTATCAACCGGCTATCAAAGGCGTTTTCGATTATTGGAATGAAACGCGAGGAAAGGTTGGAAATACCTGAAGTAGCCTTTAGAGAGGCTTTGGTGAACCTTCTCGTTCATCGCAATTACCACATTCAGGCCCCATCTAAAATTTCTATATATGATGATCGCATAGAATTGTTTAGCCCTGGAGATTTTTCCGGTCCAATTGAACAAGATCAATTGCTGAAAGGCCTCACATACTTGCGCAATCCGGCAATTTGTAAAATTTTTAGAGAAATGGGTCTCGTAGAAAAAATGGGAACGGGCTTTATCAACATTTTTAAGAGTTATGAATCTTGGGGGTTATTAAAGCCCGAAATTATCGAAGGAGCTAACTTTATAAAGTGCATTTTGCCAAGAGGGGTTCCGCAAGTAGTCCCATCGAAAACTCAAACGGAGGAGAGTATTCTAGCTTTATTCTACATTCAAAATGAAATTTCTACTCAGGATGTCGTTAATAAATTTTCTATATCGCGTGCAACAGCCCAGAGATGGCTTAATGTGCTCATTGAGAAGGGTCTGATCGAGCGAGTTGGAAGAACGCGTAATTTGAGATACCGTCGAATTACAAAAGAGTAGATTTGTTATCGACGCAAGAGGTCCAAGGCTTTTTTGTACTCGAGATAGACGCCATCTTTTAGCATATTTATAATTTCTGTGGCATCCTGGACGCGTGCTAGATCCGCATCAGCATTTTTATCGGGATGATTTAATACAAGAAATCCCCTTGCGGCTCTCTTTAAATGATCAAGGTCATCGGCGAATTCCTTGAATCCTAATCTTGTGACGACCCCTGGGCCGGCGGCGTCTGCTTGCGCTAGCCTTACAGCGTTTTGAACTTTTGGATCTACCGCTGCAGACGGACGTGCTTCTTGTTCCTCTTGTTTCATTTTTGCATAACAATAAAGCACTAACATTAAGCATTCGCTTTGTCGAAAGATGTTGATTGCTTCCTGATTATTAAGCACTTCTGATAGCGATCTTCCTTCGTTAGCCATTACGGTTCTAATGAGATGTGTTAATAGGGCGATTAATCGAGAAATGTTATCTCCTGCTTTTTCGGCGGCTCTTGCCATCAGCTCAGCTCTCCGATTGTAGATGCCTTGTGCAAGGAATTGCATGTGTCTATCGAGAATTGGATGCAGCTTGAAATCCTTTGCATAAGTTGCAAGAGCTGTTCTTATGCGAGCATCTTGAAACAGGGTGTTAAGAGCGTTGGCATTCTCCAGACGCGTAAACACCGCGACAAAGATTTTATTTCTTATGAATTCTCTAACGAGGATTTTTTTAAACTCCTCCGGAGTTTTCTGCTCATCTCCACTGGCTTGACGACCTGCTTCTGCCCAAAGTTCTTCTCTTCGGTCGTAAATTTGCTGAGCTACTCTTTCAGGCGAAAGTTGAGCTGGAGCTTCTTCAGATAATTCAATAATGAAGCTTTCAGTTAGGGTTGTTTCACCTTCAATATCAATAATGCTGCTTTCGGTTAGAGTCGTTTCATCTTCGTTCCCAGTTGATCGACGTTCAGCTTCCTGTATGGAATTGTTAGTAGGAGTTTCATTGCGATTCTTTGAAAATATGCGATGAAACGTCTGTCCAATTTTTTCATGGGTGTCGTTGTGGTCGACATGCCGTATCTTTCTCCAGAGAGCGCTCAATCCGAGTGAGATGCCGACTGTCCCAATACACAATAACACGGTAGCCGCCCATGCGATTTTTTGCATCTTGGGCTGTCGGTCTTTATTGGCAGGATCGATAATAAAGGAAGCAACGCGGTCTAATGCTGGCTTTAATTCCATAAAAACCTCATGCTATATGGTAGCTATAATATAAAAATTAAAATAATTCGTCAAATTATGAAGTTCTATATGCAATCTTTATAATGTTGTGTTATAATTTTAATTGATTATAATTTGGGAGGTAATCATGTTTAAGTCGATTGGTTCTATGTTTAGTTCTTCGGCGCCTAGAAATCTGCCGGAAATTCCGCAGCCTCAAGGCGAGCGTGGTCCTGAATACGAAGTGACTCTCAAAGTCATGCAGTTAGTAAGGGTGTTTTATACTACTCCGTACAAGGATGGTGTGGTATTTAAAGGGATGAAGCTTCCTAGCTTAGGAGTGACTCGATTAAAGAGAACCATCAATGGCATCGATTATGTTGTAGAGCGTTATAACCATGGATTGGCGCATGGGTTAAGACAAGCCGCCTTGGTTAAAGATCTATTTGATTATCTTACAACTCTCCCGAGAGATGAATCCACAAGAGAGCTGCATGGATTTCTGAATTGGGTAGCAGAGAAAAAGGATTTAGGGCTTCCGTTTCTACAAAAACTTGAGATGGCATCTGCTTTTCAAAGAACAGGGCGTCAAAGTGAAACGAGTGGAACAGCTCATCCCGGATTGTATAAGGAATACGAGGACAATTCTATAAGATATTTCCAAGAAGCCGCGATTAACGATGAGCGCTTTGGCTTTACACGTTCAGAGATCAAAAACTTTAAGAATGGCATAAAGTGGGTGAATTACCCTTCTCCTGAGCCTGATTTTGTTAGCAGAGAACAACTGGACCCAGATGACCGCTACATCAAAGCGCTCCTTCATGCAGCCCATTTACTCGATTTAAGAAGGATTCCGCAATTCGATGGAGAGCGCGTTAAAGAGGAGTTCATTTTAGAACTATTTGGTAGACAAGCTGAGAGTCTTCCCAGAGATTTAAAAACTGCCATGGTTAATGCATTATGGGATCGATCACGCCAGTACTTGGAAGCAACAGGCGATCGCGATCTGGTCTTAAAAAGAAAATCGGTTAAAGACCACTTCTTTATTCAGACTGCGCATCCAGAACTGATGGTCCATGCAATTGATCAAGTTCGTCAAAGAGCAATCAGGCAATAATACTTATGTAGGGCGAAGTGATATGGGAGTGGAAACCTGTCGCTTCCGCTCTTTTCTTAAGGGTATGTCTGTTTGTTAAATGGATAGAAGATCGGAGGGGGTGGGATTCGAACCCACGGTACGTGTTACCGTACACACGCTTTCCAAGCGTGCTCCTTAAGCCACTCGGACACCCCTCCAGGTACGAAAGAGTTTATCTTAAGTAGGGGATTATTCTCAATTGGGAATTGCGTTTGAGGCAGATTTTTGCTAAGCTCCAAGTGATGAAGTTAGGAATTTACAAACACTACAAAGGTAACTTTTACCGTGTGATTGGAGCCGCAAGGCATACCGAAACGCTGGAAGAGTTGGTGGTTTATCAGTCGCTATATGGCGATTTCGGCATCTGGGTGCGACCGCTGCCGATGTTTTTAGGACAAGTAGAGTTGGAAGGACATGCTGTTCCTCGGTTTGCCTTCTACTGTGATGCCGGGAAAGAGCCACCCGCCTCCCGCTGACTTGATTTTATCGGCATAATAAGGATGTGTCTAAATGCCGATAAATTGCCGATATTATGCCGATAAAATTTGATCCACATTTCACTGCTACATCAAAGATACTTAATGCATTAATCCGCATTGAAGCTGCCAAAGAAAAAATATTACATCTTCCGTTAACTCCTGTTGTCCTTAGCTCTCTAAGAGAAACAGCACGTCTTTTTACGACACACTATTCAACAATGATTGAGGGAAATAAACTCGATTCTGGTCAGGTCGAAGAAGTTCTTATGCATGAAGGACATTTTCCTGGCCGTGAGCGCGATGAAAAAGAGGTTAAAGGGTATTACGCTGCTTTGACACAGCTGGAAAAATGGGTTTCACAGGGGGCTAAGCTGAGCACAAAGCACTGCAACTTTTCCAAGAATTTGATGTTGTGACAAGCCGTCAAATTGGAGAATTATTTGGCTTTCAGCCTCGCACAAGTTCAGCGCTATGCGCTGCCTGGGTGAAAAGCGGATTTTTAATCGTGGTAGATCCTTCAAATAAAAGCCGACGCTATATGCTCGCGGATCCTTATAAACCTTTAGGCCATGATGTCTAGGAGCTGGTGGTTGGGGTTTTGCTGCTGGGCGTAGCGTTTTTCCCAGGGTTCGCTGAAGAGGGCCATGAGGCGGCCTTTATTGTCTTCGACGAGGAGAGCGTTAGAGGGCTTTTGGAAGGTTTTGGGGTCGCCGATGAGCCAGGCGGAGGCTTCGAAGGGCTGTTTGGTGAGGTGGGTGTCAACTCCGTATTCGTCTTTCAGGCGGTATTGCATCACTTCGAACTGGAGCTGGCCGACGGCGGCGTAGATGGGGTCGCCGAACATGTCGAGGGGCTTGAGCAGCTGGATGGCGCCTTCGGAAATGAGTTGGAGGACGCCCTTGTCAAAAGCTTTTCGTTTGCTTACGTCTTTGGGGAACACTTTGGCGAAGATTTCCGGTTGGAAGTGCGGGAGAGGTTTGAAGTTGAAGCCGCCGGTCATAGAGATAGTATCGCCTACGGCAAAGACGCCGGGGTTGATGACGCCCAGGATATCTCCGGGGTACGCTTCGTCGACCGTTTGACGCTCTCCTGCGACCATGCCGTGGGGGCGGTTTAAACGGATCTCGCGGTTTAGTCGGTGGTGCTTGACGCTCATGTCGCGGGCAAAGGAGCCTGAGCATACCCTTAAGAACGCCATGCTGTCGCGGTGGCGCTTGTCCATGTTGGCTTGGATTTTGAACACGTAGGCACTGAAAGGGGTTTTTTCCGGGTCGATGAGGATTTCTGTGCCGTCGTTTTTGTCGGCGAGCCGTTCATGGGGAGGAGGAGCGAGTTCGACAAAGGCATCGAAGAAGGGCTCGATACCGAAGTTGGTAAGTGCGGATGCGAAAAATACAGGAGAGGTCTCTCCTTTGAGGAACGCTTCTTTCGAAAAGGGGTTTCCTGCATGCTCCAGAAGGTCTAGGTCGGCGCAGAGCGCTTCATATTTCTCTTTGCCGAGAATCGGAAGGGCATCTTTCCAGGGCGTTCTGACGACGTCTGCTTTGAGGGCGCCGCCGATGGAGGATTTGAAGAACTGCTGCAATTCTTGGCTGCGTCTGTCGATCACGCCGGTAAACTCTTTTCCCGAGCCGATGGGCCAGTTCCAGGCGCTGGAGTGGATGCCCAACACTTCTTCCACTTCCTGCATCAGATCGAGCGGTTCTCTTCCCGGAAGGTCGTATTTGTTGATCAGAGTTAGTACTGGGATTTTTTTCAGTTGGCACACTTCAAACAGCTTGCGCGTTTGTCTTTCGACGCCTTTGGCAGCGTCGATCACCATGATGGCGCAGTCGGCGGCAGTGAGTGTGCGGTAAGTGTCTTCAGAAAAGTCTTCGTGGCCAGGGGTGTCGAGCACGTTGATCATCGCGTCTTTGTAGGTGAACTGCATAGCGGAAGAGGTGATCGAGATTCCGCGTTCCTGTTCCATCGCCATCCAGTCGGAGGTGGCGCTTCTGCGGCCCTTTTTCGCGCGCACCATGCCGGCAGTCTGGATCATTCCGGAGTAAAGCAGAAGTTTTTCCGTCAGTGTCGTTTTACCGGCGTCGGGGTGGCTGATGATGGCGAAGGTGCGCCGTTTGGCAATTTCTGTGTGCAAGTTCATAGCTAACTATTTTACAGTAGAGGAGCGTTTACGTCCACTCTTGTACGAGTTTGTTGGCGCGCTGCAAGTCTTCGGGAAAGTCGATTTCGCATGCTTGATGCTTTTCGATCGGGATCGCCTGGAATTTGACCCCCTCTTGGATCGACTGTTCCATCGCCTTTTCAAAGTAGTCATTTTCTGCGCATTGTTCCAGGTGGAACAGAAAGAGGGGAAGGTCTTCCTTCTTGATGAAGTTCAGCCCGACTGCTTCTCCTACGCCTTGCGTTTTTTTGGAAATCTCGGTGATGAATCCCTGAGAATCGGTTCTGTATTTCACCTCTTCGTCGTCGCAAGTGCCGGGGATCGTTAGTACGCTATTGTTCTTGTAGTTGAGTAGAGATTTGAGCGCATGGGGATGAAACAGGAGATCCCCGTTTAAGAAGAGGAGGTCGTCTTTCACTTTTTTTGCAGCGCGAAGCAAGCTTTTAGCGGTATTTTGCGTGCGGAAATCGGGATTGTAGCTATAGAGCAGGTCAGGGAATGTTTCGATCACCTGCTCATAGTGAAAGCCTACGGCAACGATCAGATCTTGCAGGTTAAGGTAGAGAGACAGGGTCTGCAATTGCGTCTCTAAGATCGATTGCCCGTTAGCAAGCTGCGTCAGCGCCTTAGGCGCCGGCGTATTTTGGTCTAATCGGCTTCCCATTCCCGCTGCTAAAATCACGATCTTCATGGAGAAGCTACTTCCTTTTTCATCGGAATGGACAGGAGGATTCTGGAGGGGTGCTCTTTTCCGGTATAGATTTTGTTTTCAGCGACTAATGCGTGAGAATCTTCATGCGGACGTTTAATTTGGTTTAAGTGTTTTTCGTAACGGGGGTAGTTGGAGCTTGAGACGATGGCGCGGAGGCGGTGGCCTTTAGCAAACACCTGGCTTGTGGGCCAGAGGTCGATCTTAACCTCATGAGGTCCTTTTTCTTTCTGTTTAAAGAAAGACAGGCGGGCGATGCCGTCGGCAATGATCAAGCTTCTGCCATCAGGATAAACATCGGTCAACCGAACGGAAAAAGCAGTATCTTCCT
>JBKEAL010000097.1:0-1068 GCA_047972195.1 Parachlamydiaceae bacterium | reverse complement strand
AGAACTACGCCTGGGGAAGTAAAACGGCGTTAACGGAACTCTATGGCATTGCCAACCCCACTCAGCAACCGATGGCTGAGTTGTGGATGGGCGCGCATCCGAAAAGCAGTTCGCAGGTTCTCGGCGCTGACGGTCAGACGGTTGCTCTGCGCGACGTTATCGAGCACGATAAATCCGCACTGCTGGGCGATGCCGTTGCCCAACGTTTTGGTGAACTGCCCTTCCTGTTTAAAGTGCTCTGCGCTGCTCAACCGCTTTCGATTCAGGTTCATCCTAACAAGCACAACTCTGAAATCGGATTTGCCAAAGAAAACGCCGCGGGGATCCCGATGGATGCGGCCGAGCGCAACTACAAAGATCCTAATCACAAACCAGAACTGGTATATGCTTTGACGCCTTTCCTGGCGATGAACGCATTCCGCGAGTTCTCTGAAATTGTTGCATTGTTACAACCCGTTTCCGCCGCACATCCGGCTATTGCGCATTTCCTGGAAGAGCCGAGTGCGGAACGTCTGAGCTATCTTTTCGCCAGCTTGCTGAATATGCAGGATGAGGAGAAATCCCATGCGTTGGCGATCCTGAAATCGGCGCTGAACAGCCAGCAGGGTGAACCCTGGCAAACCATCCGTCTGATCGCTGACGTCTACCCGAACGACAGTGGGCTCTTCTCCCCGCTGCTGCTCAATGTGGTGAAACTCAATCCAGGCGAGGCTATGTTCTTATTTGCCGAAACCCCGCACGCTTACCTGCAAGGAGTGGCACTTGAGGTGATGGCTAACTCGGACAACGTGCTGCGCGCCGGACTGACGCCAAAATATATTGATATTCCAGAACTGGTCGCCAACGTGAAGTTTGTCGCCAAGCCAGCAAACCAGTTACTGACCACGCCGGTTGAATCTGATGGTGAACTGGACTTCCCGATCCCGGTTGACGATTTTGCGTTCTCGCTGCATGAGCTTACTACCAGTGGCGCAGATATCAGCCAGCAAAGTGCGGCCATTTTGTTCTGCATCGAGGGTGAAGCCGTGCTGAGCAAAGGCGAGCAACGTCTGGTTCTGCGACCGGGTG
>JBKEAL010000172.1:0-10920 GCA_047972195.1 Parachlamydiaceae bacterium | reverse complement strand
GGGTTATTCGCATTCGAATTTAAAATATAAAATCTGAAGATAGATTGATAATGAATATATTAGAATTGAGCGAACAGGAAGTTATTCGCAGACAAAGTTTAGAGGAGTTAAGAGCCTTAGGCATAGAGCCATATCCGGCTGCATTATATGATGTAAATGCATATTCGAAAGAGATAAAAGATAGCTTTAAGGATGATGCAGACAAACGCTATGTGATCATAGCCGGTCGTATTATGGGGCGTCGTATTATGGGAAAGGCTTCATTTGCAGAGTTGCAAGATGCCGAAGGACGTATTCAGGTATATATATCCCGTGATGATCTTTGTCCGGAAGAAAATAAAGATTTATATAATGTCGTTTTCAAGAAACTTCTTGATATAGGCGACTTTATCGGTATAAAAGGATTTGTATTCCGTACTCAAATGGGCGAAATATCTATTCATGCAGAAGAATTAACTGTTTTAGGTAAATCTCTACGTCCTCTACCTGTGGTAAAGGTGAAGGATGGGGTGACTTATGATGGCTTTACCGATCCTGAGCAGCGCTACCGTCAACGCTATGTAGACCTTATCGTGAACGATGGCGTGAAAGACGTTTTCCTGAAAATAACTAAAGTGTTCAATTCAATGCGTGATTTTCTCAACGGACATGGATATATAGAAGTTGATACTCCTGTTTTGCAAAGTATTCCGGGTGGGGCTACAGCCCGTCCTTTTATTACACATCACAATGCTTTGGATATCCCGTTGTATCTTCGTATTGCAAACGAACTTTATCTGAAACGTTTGATAGTCGGAGGGTTCGATGGAGTATATGAGTTTTCTCGCAACTTCCGCAACGAAGGTATGGATCGTACTCACAATCCTGAGTTTACAGTAATGGAGTTTTATGCAGCCTATAAGGACTATAACTGGATGATGGATTTTACAGAGCGCATGCTTGAAAAAATCTGTACAGATGTGCATGGAACTACTAAAGTGAAGATGGGAGAAAATGTTATTGACTACAAAGCACCATATCCACGTGTGACAATGATAGATTCTATTAAGCATTTTACTGGTGTTGATATCGGTGGCATGGATGAATCTCAGTTGCGTGATGTTTGTAAACAGCTTGGAGTGGAAGAAGATGCCACTATGGGTAAAGGGAAGCTGATAGATGCTATCTTCGGCGACAAATGCGAAGGGAATTATATACAACCAACATTTATAATAGACTATCCTGTGGAAATGTCTCCTCTGACAAAGAAGCATAGGGATAACCCTGAACTTACCGAGCGTTTCGAACTAATGGTGAACGGAAAAGAGTTGGCCAATGCCTATTCGGAGTTGAACGACCCTATCGACCAGCGTGCACGTTTCGAAGACCAATTGAAGTTGTCGGAGAAGGGAGATGATGAAGCTATGTTTATCGATCAGGACTTCTTGCGTGCCCTCGAATATGGAATGCCGCCTACAAGTGGTATAGGTATAGGTATGGATAGATTAGTAATGGCTATGACAGGTCAGGTTTCTATTCAGGAAGTAATGTTCTTTCCTCAGATGCGTCCTGAAAAAGTAACCAAAAAAGATACTGTCGCAAAATATGTAGAATTGGGAATTGCAGAAGATTTGGTTCCTGTGATTCAAAAAGCCGGTTATGTGACAATAGAAAGCATGAAGGATGTCAATTCTCAGAAGATAAGACAAGATATCGGCGAAGTGAATAAAAAATATAAATTAGAACTATCTCTGCCTTCGGTAGAGGAAGTTGAACTTTGGGTGAGTAAAATTAATTAGCTCTCCGATTTTATAAGTTGTAAAATATGAGTTTTCCCGGTAAAATAGCGGTACTAGGCGGTGGAACATGGGCTACTGCGTTAGCTAAGATTATGCTGAATCATGAGAAGCATATCAACTGGTACATGCGCCGTCCGGAACAAATAGAAGATTTTAAGAAAACAGGACATAATCCGTCTTATCTTTCCAATGTGGAGTTTAATATGGATAGAATATCTTTCTACTCAGATATTACCCAAGTTGTTGAAGATTCCGATACTCTGATTTTGGCAGTACCGTCACCTTTTCTCAAAAGTCATTTAGAGAAGTTGAATACAACTCTTGCCGATAAGTTTATAGTTTCGGCTATAAAAGGAATTATTCCTCCCGAAAATTTATTGGTTACGGATTATTTAACGCAATATTATAATATTCCTCCCGAAAATCTTGCTATTGTTGGAGGTCCCTGCCATGCTGAAGAGATAGCTTTGGAGCGCCTTACCTATCCTACTATAGCGTGTGCAGATATTAAGAGAGCTTCGGCTTTATCGGGCATATTCAATAATAGATTTGTGAAAACATCTGTTTCTCAAGATGTGGCAGGCATTGAACTCGCTGCTGTGCTTAAGAATGTTTATGCTATTGCATCGGGTATCTGTCATGGTTTGAAATATGGGGATAATTTTCAGGCAGTATTAGTCTCTAATGCCATTTCGGAGATGGAGACGTTTGTAGATATTGTTTCTCCTACCAATCGCAATATTCAGGATTCTGCATATCTTGGCGATCTGTTGGTGACAGCTTATTCAAGTTTTAGCCGCAATCGGACTTTTGGTTCTATGATAGGTAAAGGATATTCTGTAAAAGCAGCCCAGATAGAAATGGAAATGGTTGCCGAAGGTTATTATGGAACAAAGTGTATCAGCGAAATGAATGAGAAATACAGTGTAAATATTCCGATTGCAGATATGGTATATCGAGTGCTGTATGAGAATGCTTCTGCTAGAGAAGAGGTGAAAATATTGAGAGAACAAGTATTAAAATAAACAATGGTATTATGGATAAGGTTATCAAATTAAACATCAGTAAAACGCTGGGCTTTGTAAATCAGGCTGATATAGACAATCAGGCTGCTACAGCTAAAAAATGTAATCAGGCATTGCATGACGGATCGGGCAAAGGAAACGACTTCTTAGGTTGGCTCAACCTGCCTTCGTCTATCTCTGATGCAGATTTGAAAGATATAGAAGATACTGCTGCCGCACTGAAAGCAAAATGTGAAGTTATTGTTTTAGTTGGTATCGGAGGTAGCTATCTTGGTTCGAGAGCGGTTATCGATTCTTTATCGAATGCCTTCGACTGGTTGCAGAAAGATCGTAAAAATCCGGTTATTCTATACGCCGGAAACAATATAGGCGAAGACTATTTAGTCGAACTATTGGCATACCTGAAAGGTAAATCTTTTGGTATTATCAATATCTCTAAATCGGGAACTACTACCGAACCTGCTTTGGCTTTCCGTATTCTCAAAGCGGAACTAGAAAGTACTGTAGGAAAAGCTGAGGCAAAAAATCGTATTGTAGCCATTACCGATGCCGCACGTGGAGCATTGTTTACATTGGCTACAAAAGAAGGATTTAAAAAATATGTAATTCCAGACAATGTAGGCGGACGCTACTCCGTACTCACTCCTGTGGGTTTGCTTCCTATTGCATTGGCGGGTGTAGATATTCGTCAGTTGGTTGCAGGAGCAGCTTATATGGAAAAAGAAACAGCGCCGAGTGTCCCTTTCGAGAAGAATATAGCAGAAATATATGCCGTTACTCGTAACGAACTTTACAAGAAAGGAAAGAAAATAGAGATACTTGCAAACTTTAATCCGAAATTGCACTATATCGCTGAATGGTGGAAACAACTTTACGGCGAAAGTGAAGGCAAAGAACATAAAGGTATCTTCAATGCTGCGGTAGACTTTACTGCCGATCTTCACTCTATGGGGCAATGGATTCAGGAAGGAGAACGTTCTATATTCGAAACCGTGATCTCTGTTGCTCAGCCAAATGAGACGTTAAATGTACCTACAGATGAAGAAAACCTCGATGGTTTGAACTTCCTTGCCGGTAAACGTGTCGATTTTGTAAACAAAATGGCAGAGCTGGGTACTCAAATGGCTCACGTAGATGGGGGAGTTCCTAATATAAAAATAGAAATACCAAGATTGGATGCCTACAGCATCGGGCAATTACTTTACTTTTTCGAAAAGGCTTGTGGTATAAGTGGTTATATTCTTGAAGTAAATCCATTCGACCAACCGGGAGTGGAGGCATATAAGAAAAATATGTTTGCCCTTCTCGATAAACCGGGTTTTGAGAAAGAAAGTGAAGCGATTAAAAAACGCATATAATATAATGCAAACAGACAGGTAGTAGCATTGCTACTACTTGTTTGTGTTTTGTATTCAGAGTATAAAGAAGGAAAAGTAATGGAAAATAAAAGGCATTTACTGGGAATGACTTTGGAAGAACTTCAAGAGGTTGTTCAGAAGGGTAATCTGCCTAAATTTACAGCCAAGCAAATAGCTGACTGGGTGTACAAAAAACGTGTTTCGTCGATAGATGATATGACAAATATTTCTGTGGCAAACAGGGCTTTGTTGTCCGAGAAGTATGATGTCGGCAGATATACTCCGATAGAATATCAGCAATCTGTAGACGGCACTGTAAAATATTTATTCAGAACAGAGAATGATAAACTTATCGAATCTGTGATGATCCCTGAAGATGACAGAGCAACGCTTTGCGTATCTTCGCAGGTAGGATGTAAGATGAACTGTCTGTTTTGCATGACAGGGAAGCAGGGGTTTAATGGAAATCTGACCGCTAATGAAATATTGAATCAACTTTATTCTGTTCGCGAAGCAGAAGGGTTGACCAATGTCGTTTTTATGGGAATGGGTGAGCCTTTGGATAACTACAAAGAACTGAAAAAGACACTCGATATTATGACAGCCGACTATGGTATGGCTTGGAGTCCTAAGCGTATAACAGTTTCTACCACCGGAGTCACTCCCAAGTTGAAACTCTTTTTGGACGAAAGTTCTGCCCATCTGGCTATAAGTATACATAGTCCGCAAAAAGAACAACGGTTGTCTATAATGCCGGCAGAGAAAGCTTTTCCTATTGCCGGAGTAATGGACTTACTGAAAGAATATGATTGGACAAAGCAAAGACGATTGTCTTTCGAATATATAATGTTCGATGACTTCAACGATACATTGATACATGCAAAAGAACTTGCTCAGATGTTGAGAGGTGTCGAATGCCGGGTTAATCTGATACGGTTTCATGCTATCCCGAATGTTGATTTAAAAACATCAACTAAAGAGAAGATGGAAGCATTCAGAGATTATCTGACTAATAAGGGTGTGACATGTACAATACGTTCTTCACGTGGTGAAGATATATTTGCCGCATGTGGCATGTTGTCGACTATGAAGAGTAAAAAAGAATGATAGATCTACACAGATTATGATAAAAGTAGGAATAACACAAGGTGATATAAACGGGATCGGTTATGAAGTGATTCTGAAAACCTTTGCTGATATACGTATGGCGGAGATGTGCATCCCTGTATTGTACGGATCGGTAAAAGTAGCGGCATTTCATCGTAAGGCAATGGAGTTGCAGCCTGTATCTTTCAATCAGATAGGTAATGCTAAAGATGCTGTTGAAAACAAAGTAAATGTTGTGAACTGTGTCAACGACGACATAAAGATTGAGTTAGGGCAATCCACTACTGTAGCAGGAGAGGCTGCATATTTGTCTTTAGAAAAGGCCGTGGCAGATCTTAAAAACGGAGTGATAGATGTACTTGTAACAGCTCCGAACAACAAACATAATATTCAGCGTGAAGATTTTCATTTTCCCGGACATACTGAGTATTTGGAAGAACGTTTTGGACAAGATGGCGATAAAAGTCTGATGATTCTTGTTAAAGATTCGCTTCGGGTTGCTTTGGTTACCGGACATATTCCTTTAGCCGATGTACCTACAGCTATCTCAAAAGAAAAAATTATAGAAGCAGCTACCCGATTCGAACGAAGCCTGAAACGTGACTTCAGAATAGGTAAACCCCGTATTGCGGTTTTGTCTCTAAATCCTCATGCAGGAGAGAATGGCTTGTTAGGCTCGGAAGAAAATGATATAATTACTCCTGCCATAAAAGAATTACAGGATAAGAAGATACTCTGTTTTGGACCTTATGCAGCCGATGGTTTTTTTGGTTCAAGCGAATTCACCCGCTTCGATGGGATATTGGCTATGTATCACGATCAGGGGCTTGCTCCATTCAAGACTATGGCTATGGAAGACGGAGTGAACTTTACGGCAGGTCTGTCGATTGTTCGCACATCACCGGCTCATGGTACAGCTTATGGTATAGCAGGACAAAACTTGGCCTCTGAAGAATCCTTTCGTCAGGCCATTTATATGGCAATAGATACATTCGAAAACAGGAAAGAGTACGATAAAGCATATGTGAATCCGCTTAAGAAATTATATTATGAGAAAGGCGGAGATAATGAAGTACTTGATTTAACGAAAGAGGAATAATGGATTACGCTATAATTGCAGCAGGAGAGGGTTCTAGATTAGCCCAGGAAGGGGTAACTTTGCCCAAGCCATTAGTGAAACTCAATGGGAAGGAAATGATTCGCCGATTGATAGATATATTTCTGAAAAATGATGCTTCTTCCATTAGTTTGATAGTGAATGAAGAGATGGTGCAGGTTCAGGAATATGTTTCTAATATTAAGCTTGATATTCCTTTGAACGTGATCGTAAAATCTACTCCGAGTTCGATGCATAGTTTTTTCGAGTTGCGCAACTTTCTAAGGGAAGGGAAATTTTGTCTGACAACGGTAGATACAATTTTTAAAGAAGATGAGTTCTCCCATTATATAAAGAGTTTTATCAATGACGGTAAAAGTGATGGTATGATGGCTGTTACAGGATTTATTGATGATGAGAAACCTCTTTATGTAGATGTAGATGCAGATATGACCATAACAGGCTTTCTCGATAAATCTGATTGGTGTAAATATATATCGGGTGGTATATATGGGTTAACCCCTAAAGCAATAGATACCTTAGAAGCTTGTCTTGATGCGGGGCAATCACGTATGCGTAACTTTCAGCGACAATTAGTTGCTGATGGACTGAATCTGAAAGCTTATCCGTTTGAAAAGATTGTCGATGTGGATCATGCCGGAGACATCAATAAAGCAGAGCTCTTTCTAAACAGTTAATAAGAATAAATGGACCGAACTAAAATAGAACAATGTCGAAAATAAGAGTAGCAGGAGTCAAAAGAAAAACTAAATATTCCCCAAATCATATAGGAAATGATGGACTGATTTTTAGTCTTACAGCAGAACATCTCAGAAATATGGGATATGATGTTGTTGAATTTACAGAAGCAGAATTTGTTCTGAGCGAAGAAAAGGAGAACTATATTTTCAATATGGCTCGAGACAAAGCAACGATTAACCGTTTGAAGCAATTTGAGAAAGCGGGAGCTATGATTATCAACCCCGGAACAGGAGTTGAAAACTGTAAACGTGAAGCCATGACTCGTCTATTGCTGGAAAATGATATTCCTTATCCAGCAAGTGTTATTGTAAATGTAACAGATGATCCCACTCAGGGGCTTATAGATATGGGAGCAGAAGCATTTTGGATCAAAAGAGGAGATTCCCATGCTATACACCGTGAAGATGTTACATATGCCCGCAATATTCCTGAGGTAAAGTCTATTTTGCAAGAATTTGCTTTGCGTGATATTCCTAATGCTGTAATCAATGAGCATTTGGTTGGCGATTTAGTTAAATTTTATGGAGTTGCCGATACTGACTTTTTTTATTGGTTTTATCCTTTCGACTTGAGCCATAGTAAATTTGGATTGGAAGAGATAAATGGTGCTGCACAGGAATTTTCTTTCGATGTTGAGGCCTTGAAAATAGCCTGTGATAAAGCCGGAGAGGTGTTGGACGTAAAAGTATATGGTGGAGATTGCGTTGTCGCTAAAGATGGATCTTTCAAAATAATAGACTTCAATGATTGGCCTAGTTTTGCTCCTTGCAGAGACGCTGCTGCACCCAAGATAGCTGAATGTATTCATAAACAGATAATTAAAAGTAAGTAACCTAAGCTGGTACTATAGATGGAAAAGCAACAACCTTCACTAGAGTCTACTCTGAAATCTACCGATACGGAAGAATTTATAGATATTCACTTTTATCGTCCTATAGGATATCGTTGGGCTTTACTCTTTCAAAAACTGGGAGTAACCCCAAATGCTGTTACTATTGCCAGTATATTTTTGGGAATCGGTGCAGGTATCTGTTTCTATTTTGATGATATATGGATCTCTCTTTTGGGTATTTTCCTTTTAGTGTGGGCTAACTCTTACGATAGTGCCGATGGTCAACTAGCACGTATGACTAAGCAATATTCCGCTTTGGGACGGGTGTTGGATGGCTTTGCCGGAAATCTGTGGTTTGGCTCTATATATGTTGCTATATGCTTACGCCTTTACCCTGAATGGGGTGGATGGATTTGGGTACTTGCATGTGTAACGGGTTACTTTCATTCGAAACAGGCAGAAATGGCCGATTATTATCGTAATGTACATCTGCTTTTCCTAAAGGGTAAGGCAGGGAGTGAACTCGATAATTCTGTAGAACTTACCGAGAAATATAATAAGCTTTCGTGGGGTAAGAATTTTTGGTCGAAACTGGTTGTATTCTTCTATCGTAACTATACAACCGATCAGGAAAACAGATCACCCAAACTACAAAAAATGATGAAGGTATTGCGCGAAAAGTATGGAGAAGTTGCCCCTGATTCTTTTCGTAACGACTTTAGAGAGAAGAGCCTTCCTTTGATGAAATATACGAATATATTATCTTTCAATACAAGGGCTATTGCTCTCTTTGTATCTATCCTGATCGGCTGGCCATGGCTTTATTTCGTGTTTGAATTGACTGTGTTGAATATTTTACTTGTCTATATGGTAATGAGGCACGAAAGGATATGTAAAGGTTTTATTGTAGAACTTAAAGAAGGAAAATATAAAAAAATATAAATAATCATGTTCGATCTGAATAGAGTAAAGGGGGTAATCTTTGATTATGGGGGTACAATAGACAGTAACGGAAAGCATTGGGCCGAAGTTCTATGGGATTCGTACCAAGAGTATAAAGTGCCGGTGACTAAAGATCAGTTTCGCGAAGCGTATGTATATGGAGAGCGTTATTTGGCAAAAAACTATGTGATAGAGCCTCAGGATAATTTTTATATTCTCTTGAAAAAGAAAGTTGATATACAGGTTAATTATCTTATAGACAGTGGATTGATTTCTGATGGAGATAAAACTGACTCTTATAGTCTTGCTATTTCAAATCAATGTTATACCTTTGTTCAAGATTTAATAAGTAAAGAGAGACCTTTGCTCGATGCTTTGAAAAGCCGTTTCCCTATGGTTTTAGTTTCTAATTTCTATGGAAATGTACAAGCTGTGCTCAGCGATTTTGGTTTACTTGAATATTTTGATGATATTATAGAATCTGCTGTTGTAGGGGTTCGCAAACCTGATCCTGTTATTTTTGGATTGGGAGTTGAAAAATTAGGACTGCCTGGAGATTCAGTAGTTGTTATCGGCGATTCTTATACAAAAGATATTGTTCCTGCCGAAAAAAACGGATGTCAGACTATTTGGCTCAAAGGTCCGGGTTGGGGCGATGATGACGAAGATGCTACAGCAGATCTTATTATAACAGACTTCATGGAGTTGAAGACTGCCTTTCAGTTGAGCTGAAAGACATGCTGTTGTACTTATTGATTTTGGTAATAATATAGAGTTGGCCGATTGCCTGTTTTAATAATGGAAGCCGTTTGTATGGTGGAAAAGCCTGGGTTAGGAGAATAAAATGAAACAAGCATCTCGACGAATCTGTACTATTATAGGGTTTTATGGAATTAGGGAGATAATATCCTTACCAAGTGGAGCCTGTGTGTTTAAAGGATTGCCGCGGGTTGCGGTGTATTTTAAAAATTTAAATTAAAAAAATGGAAAAAGTACAAGTGAAAGAAGCCAAAGGAAAACTTGGTATTCTAACTGTCGGTGTTGGTGCTGTAGCTACTACATTCATGGCAGGAACGTTATTAACACGCAAAGGACAGGGAGTTCCTGTAGGGTCAATAACTCAATTGGCTACAATGCGTTTAGGAAAAAGAGAAGAAAACCGCTTTCCTAAAATAAAAGATGCGGTGCCTTTGGCTGATCTTAAAGATGTAGTATTTGGAGGATGGGATATCTTTGAAGATAATGCATACGAAGCTGCAAAACATGCCGCAGTTTTAACAAACGAAGACCTTGATAAAGTAAAAGAAGAACTGATAGCTATCAAACCAATGAAAGCTGTTTTCGATCAGGATTTTGTAAAACGTCTTCATGGTACATGGGTGAAATCAGCTCCTACAAAATGGGATTTGATGGAACAAGTGAAAAAAGATATCGAAAAATTCCAAAAAGACAATAATTGCGACCGTGTGGTTGTGAGCTGGTGTGGTAGTACAGAGGTATTTACTCCTCTTGGAGAAGTACACAAAACTCTTTCTGCTTTGGAAAAAGGATTGAAAGAAAACCATAAAGACCTTGCACCTTCTAATATTTATGCTTACGCTTGCGTATCTATGGGAATACCTTACATCAATGGTGCACCTAACCTGACAGTAGATATTCCTGCAATGTGGGAACTGGCTGAAAAAACTCGGACTCCTATTTGTGGAAAAGACTTCAAAACTGGTCAGACAATGTTGAAGACTGTATTGTCTCCGATGTTGAAAACTCGTATGTTAGGTCTTAGCGGATGGTTCTCTACTAATATTCTTGGAAACCGTGATGGAGAAGTTCTTGACGATCCGGGGTCTTTCAAAACTAAAGAAGAATCTAAATTGTCTGTTATCGACAATATCCTTCAACCTGAATTGTATCCTGAACTTTATGGAAATGTTTATCATAAAGTTCGTATCAACTACTATCCGCCTCGTGGCGACGATAAAGAAGGTTGGGATAATATCGACTTATTCGGCTGGTTGGGTTA
>JBKEAL010000082.1:0-1776 GCA_047972195.1 Parachlamydiaceae bacterium | reverse complement strand
GGTGGTTGCCAGTTATGGGTGGCGTGAAACGCCAAATGTTGAAGAAGTATTCCACCGTTGCGGCCTGGAAGGATTAACCTGCCGAATGATGGAAACCTCTTTCTTTATGTCGCATGAGTCTTTGATTATTGGCGGAAAAAGGCCGTGGTATCTGCGGTTGCGTGGCAAGTTGTTTATTTTGTTGCAGCGTAATGCCTTGCGGGCACCAGACCAATTTGAAATACCTCCTAACCGAGTTATCGAACTGGGTACTCAGGTCGAAATCTAACGCGCCTATTCTGATGCTGGCAAGGACGCCAGTGTTTGCCTTCCTTTCCCTGTTACTTGCTTCATTTTGCTCCGTAGTCAAAATCAGCGAAACGTTTCGATAGCGATCACATTTCTTTAACTCATCTGTTGTTGAACCCACTTTCAGGACGCTAAACTCTTTTCAGCGAAACGTTTCGCTGATGGAGTGTAAAGATGAAAAAAGGCACTGTACTGAACGCTGACATTTCTTCTGTTATTTCCCGTCTGGGGCATACAGATACTATCGCCATTGGTGATGCCGGGCTTCCAGTTCCAGCATCAACCCAACGTATTGATCTGGCATTGACTCATGGTGTGCCTGGCTTTTTGCAAGTTTTTGGCGTGGTAATACAAGAAATGCAGGTTGAGGCAGTGACTCTGGCTGAAGAAATTAAGCAGCACAATCCCACTCTTCATGAAACGTTGCTTGAGCAAATCAGGCAGCTGCAGCAACACCAGGGGAATCAAATAGAAGTGACTTATGTCCTTCATGAAAAATTTAAAAAACAAACCGCAGATTGTAAGGCGGTCATTCGCAGCGGGGAGTGTTCCCCGTATGCGAATATTATTCTTCACGCAGGCGTGACCTTTTAGGGGTTTCTATGGACGCGTTACTGCAACTCAAAGGGATCGATAAAGCGTTCCCGGGCGTAAAAGCCTTATCAGGTGCTTCATTAAATGTCTGGCCGGGCCGGGTTATGGCGCTGGTGGGCGAAAATGGTGCGGGTAAATCCACCATGATGAAAGTGCTTACAGGTATCTATTCCCGTGATGCCGGAGAACTTCTTTGGCTGGGAAAAGAGACAACATTCAGCGGGCCTAAAGCTTCCCAGGAAGCGGGTATTGGCATTATTCACCAGGAACTTAACCTTATCCCGCAACTGACTGTAGCTGAGAATATTTTTCTTGGCCGCGAGTTTGTTAACCGGGTTGGGCGTATTGACTGGAAACGTATGTATCGCGAAGCCGATGCACTGCTTAAGCACCTGAATTTACGTTTTACCAGTGACTACCTGGTGGGTGACTTATCTATCGGCGACCAGCAAATGGTTGAAATCGCCAAGGTGCTGAGTTTTGAATCCCGCGTCATCATTATGGATGAACCAACGGATGCCCTGACTGATACCGAAACTGAGTCGTTGTTCCATGTCATTCGTGAGCTGAAAGCTCAGGGGCGTGGCATTGTTTATATTTCGCATCGTATGAAAGAGATCTTTGAAATTTGCGACGATGTGACCGTGTTTCGTGACGGGCAATTTATTGCCGAACGTGAAGTCAGCTCGCTTACAGAAGACAGCCTGATAGAAATGATGGTTGGTCGTAAACTCGAAGAGCAGTATCCGCATATTGATAACCTGCCTGGCGATATTCGCCTGAAAGTGGATAACCTGTGCGGGCCAGGTGTGCATGACATTAGTTTTACGTTACGTAAAGGCGAAATCCTGGGCGTTTCAGGGCTGATGGGCGCTGGGCGAACCGAGCTTATGA
>JBKEAL010000048.1:0-5575 GCA_047972195.1 Parachlamydiaceae bacterium | reverse complement strand
GGCGAGTTTAGAGGCTCTTCTTCAAACATCAGCGGAGAGGGATTTGCCGAGATGTATTTCATCACTAAAGCTGAAAGCCCATCAGACTTTGACAACTGGGTAAAATCTGCTCAAAACTCTCCGAAGCAGCTAGACTTGAAAGCTTACAAAGAGCTTGCAGCGCCAAGCAGGAACAACACGGTCGCCCTGTTTCGGCTCCAAGATGAAGCCCTGTTCAAACAAATTGTCATGAAATACATGAGCACAAGGTAGAAGATGTTTGGAACGTTGACCCTGGAAGCCTTTCAGCACGATGCCCTCCAAAATATGGCAGTCCTTGGCGGCGCTGTCAACGGACTATTCCTGATCGGTTTGATCACCTATCTTAAGCGCTGGCAATGGCTCTGGAGGGAATGGATCACCACTGTCGATCCCAAACGGATCGGCGTCATGTACATCTTTGTCGTCCTTATCATGTTTTTGAAAGGCGTCGCAGATGCCTTAATGATGCGTTTACAACAGGCGTTTGCCGCAGGTGACGCCTCCGGATTGCTCCATGCGAGCCATTTTCAGGAAGTGTTTTCCGCCCATGGAACGACGATGATCTTCTTTGTGGCCATGGGCTTTATGTTCGGGCTGATGAACCTCATCATTCCCCTGCAGATCGGAGCGCGCGATGTCGCCTTTCCTTTCCTGAACGCTCTAAGTTTCTGGCTTTTCACGGCAGGCGCTATGTTGACGCTGGTCTCGCTTGCGATCGGGCACTTTTCCGTATCGGGATGGTTGGCCTATCCACCCTTGTCGGAAATGGAGTACAGTCCCAACGAAGGGGTCGACTACTGGATCTGGATGGTGCAGATCTCCGGAATCGGAAGCACTCTGTCCGGAGTCAACTTCCTCGTCACTATCCTCAAAATGCGCTGCCCAGGAATGACCCTGACCCGCATGCCAATCTTTGTATGGAGCTGTCTCTGTTCTATGATTCTCGTGATCTTTGCTTTCCCCATTTTAACAGCCACTCTCCTTCTTCTTACGCTGGACCGCTACCTTGGCATGCACTTCTTCACCGCAGGCGGCGGCGGCAATCCGATGCTATACGTCAATATGATCTGGGCTTGGGGGCATCCTGAAGTGTATATTTTGATTCTTCCTGCGTTTGGTATCTTTTCCGAAGTAGTTCCCACCTTTAGTGAAAAAAGACTGTTTGGCTACCTCTCTATGGTATGGGCGTTGATCACTATCACAGTACTCTCCTTTATCGTTTGGCTGCACCACTTCTTCACTATGGGAGCAAGCCCCAACGTCAATGCCTTCTTCGGCATCATGACCATGCTGATCGCGATCCCCACAGGCGTAAAAATCTTCAACTGGCTCTTTACCAAATTCCGCGGAAAAGTGCATTTCACTTCTCCAATGCTCTGGTTTTTTGCCTTCCTTTTAAACTTCAGCGTCGGCGGGATGACTGGCGTTCTTCTTTCAGCACCGCCGGTCGATTACCAAGTGCACAACAGCCTCTTCCTCATCGCCCATTTCCACGGCATGGTGATTGGCGGTGTTCTGTTCGGATTTTTTGCAGGGTTTACCTACTGGTTTCCCAAATTCACTGGGTTTTTCTTAGATGAAAAGCTAAACCGAATCGCCTTTTGGTGCTGGCTCTTTGGGTTCCTTCTTGCGTTCATGCCTCTCTACATGCTCGGTTTCATGGGCGCAACAAGGCGCTTAGATCATTACGACGCATCGACAGGCTGGCAGCCGCTCTTTATTCTCGCACTTGTGGGCGCCCTGATCATCGTCATCGGAGCGGCAATTCAGTTCCTCGGTCTATTCTGGAGCATTTACCGTAGAGACAGGAACCGTACAAACGGAGACCCTTGGAACGCCCGAACGCTGGAATGGTCGATTCCTTCGCCGCCTCCAGTTTACAATTTTGCCAAAATCCCCACCGTCAACCAGATCGACCCTTTATGGGCCGTGAAACGGGGCGAATTAAAGTTATATGACCAGCCTTATGAAGCGATCTTCATGCCTAAAAACACGCCCATGCCCTTCTACATAGGCACTTTGAGCTTTGTGTTCGGTTTTGCTGCAACGTGGAATATTCTATGGCTTGCCCTTATAAGTTTTGCAGGCGTCCTCGCTTTGACGATCGCCCGTCTGTCTGTGCATGACGAACATGAGAAAATTAGCGCCGAAGAGGTCAAAAAAATGGAAAAAACCACCGCATGAAAGACACATTCGTCGTCCACCATACCGTCGAGGTCAATGCCGATAGAAGCGTTCCCGATCCGCATCAGGACCGTTACTCTATGGCGGTCTTTGGTTTTTGGATCTACCTTTTAACAGACTGCCTTCTCTTCACAACGCTGTTTCTAACGTACGCCGTGCTTCACGTGAACACCTTTGGCGGTCCTGGGCCGAAAGAGATCTACCATATCCCTACAGCGTTCTATGAAACGATGCTCCTGCTCTTTAGCAGTTTGACATGCGGTTTGGCGCTTTTAAGCGCTGCCAAAAGTAAGCGCAAAGAAACTTTAATCTGGTTGGGCGTCACCTTTCTCTTAGGCGCATCCTTCATAGCTCTCGAGCTGCATGAGTTTTACGGACTGATTCAGGAAGGACATAGCTTTCGCGTTAGCGCCTTTCTCTCCTCCTTCTTCACCTTGGTCGGCACGCACGGCGCGCACGTCTCCACCGGCCTTTTATGGCTTCTTGTGATGGTGGTGCAAGTCCTGATGCAAGGCATCAACGTCGACACTTTTAGACGGCTTGTGCTATTTAACCTGTTTTGGCACTTCCTTGACCTAATCTGGATCTTCATCTTTACCTTTGTCTACCTAATGGGGGCCATATCATGAGCGATTTAAGCTTAAAGGAGATCCAAAAAGAATGGCATGGCAGCAAACGCTCCTACGTCATCGGGTTCATTAGCTCTTTAGTTCTGACGCTCGCCGCATTCGCACTAGTCTATCTCGGCAAAGCAACCATCGGCGTCCTGATCAGCTTAGGATTTGTCCAAGCAGCTCTTCAACTGCGCTATTTTCTCCACTTAGGTGAAGAAGGTCATCCCAAATGGGAAACCGGCTTTTTTGTCCTGATGCTTGTAATCTTATTGATTGTAGCTATAGGCACTTTATGGATCATGAATGACCTAAACCAGCGCATGATGATGATCCATGATTGATTACTATTTGATCACCAAACCAGGCATCATCCTGGGCAATCTTCTTACCTTTGCCGCAGGCTTCATCTTAGGGACTTATGGGCATTTTAACCTCGCTGTATTCTTCGCCGCACTCAGCGGCATTGGGCTTGTGATCGCTTCCGCATGCATCTTCAACAACTACATCGATCGATTCCGCGACCAAAAAATGGAGCGCACTAAAAAGCGCGCATTGGCTGCCGGAACCATCTCGAATCAGACTGCACTCATTTATGGATCGATCCTGGCATTTCTTGGAAGTGGCATTCTCCTTCTCTTCACGAATGAGTTAACCTTAGCCATTACAGCCGGCGGATTCTTCATTTACGTCCTTCTCTACTCACTATTAAAAGGCCAAACGGTTCTTGGCACTGCCATCGGAAGCATTGCAGGTGCTGTGCCTCCGGTGGCTGGATACACAGCTGCCAGCGGAACCCTGGATACGGCCGCATGGCTCCTTTTTGCCCTGCTCGTACTGTGGCAAATGCCCCACTTTTACTCCATTGCGCTCCTCTACCTCGAAGATTATAAACGCGCCGGCATCCCCGTACTTCCTGCTAAAAAAGGCGTCTTCCGCACAAAAGTGCACATGGCTCTCTACATATGCCTACTTCTACCCACCGCTCTGCTCCTCTCTTATTGGGGCTACACCGGGCTGATCTTTCTGGGTTCGGTCCTCTTTTTCGGCACTGCGTGGTTCACTTTATGCCTCTATGGGTTCTCAATCGAAGACACGCATTCCTGGAGCCGACAGATGTTCCGCCTCTCTCTTATCCTCATCTGTGCCCTCTGCCTATCGATCCCCCTTGATCGAATATTCCCTTAATCGTGTACAATAGAAGTTATGTTAATTTATCTCATTCTGCCACTGATACTTACATTCACAACTCTCGCTGCTGCAGATAGCCGGGAGACCGCACAGAAAACGATTGAACGCATTCTTGCAAATAACGAAGCAGATAGCATTGCCGAATGGGAAGAACTCATGGAAACTGCTGCGAAAGAGCTTTCCGAATCCTTGCCCTCTATCGCCTCAGGAAATAGCTTAAATGCCGCTTTGAACCAGCTTTTAGAAAATCCGGGCTATTCTGCAAGGCAGATCCCCAAAGAACGAGAGAACGACTGGAAAGAGCTCTACATCGTAGAACTGAACCAATCCCCCACCTATATCCTGAAGCTCTTTAAGACAGACTCCTCTCTATTCCCCACCGAATTTTGGGGACAATGGACTGCTTCCAAACTCCCTTTGAAGAGCACATCGATCGCCCAAGTCATCAAAGCAGGGAAAATCACCGTAGGAAAGAACTGCTACTTTTTCTCCCTTGAGAGTTATCTCGAAGGCACCTCATTTGATGGCATCAACGACAAACAAGCTTTTAAGAGGCTTGGAGCTAGCTTGAAAGAGTTTCACACCGTTTCTACCACTTCCGTATCCCCTTTGCCTAAATCATTTCTGGCAGCTGAAAGCCAACTCATTGAAGATGGCCTGAAATTACTTAATGCGGAAGACAAAAAATGGGTAGAACCGCTTGCTAAAAAGCTTCAACAGCAGCTCCACAGCAAGCCGCTCCCGCACTCCTACGTGCATGGAGACCCCAACATGGCAAATTTCCTCTTACAGAAAGATAAAATCGCCTTCATCGATTTTGAAGTCTCAGGACAATACATCAACGCTTCAAGGCAAGGATTGGCAACGCCCGCTTTTGATCTGATTACCCTTCTAGACTATTTGGACGACCTTCACACAGCAGATATCACCAACAGTTTCATCGAAGGTTATGGCGGTATACCTTATGACAAAGAAACCGAAATCTATTTCCGGCTAGTAGACACACTCAACGCTGTCAAATGGCACCATGGCGTCAAATCCAATCTCACCCCACCACGCTTCAAACAAGTGCAAGACACCATCACAAGCAAATTGAAACGCCTTAAAGAACTATCCAGCACAGATAATTGAATTAACTCCTTCTTTGTGCCTTTGTGTCTTTGTGTTTAAATTAATTTTAAAAATGATGGAAACACAAAGTTCCTATGCTGTATTCGAGTTTAAGTCAGAAATGATAAAAGTCCTCCTAAGGGAACTAGCAAAATTTCCAAAGGAGGACTAGATGAAATACAATTATGACTATACAGGAAGAACAATTTTCGTGGGCATAGACGTGCATAAAACAACCTATTCGGTTGCTGTTATGTGTGATAGAGAGATTGTAAAAAGAGACACAATGCGTGCAATTCCTAAAGCATTGGGTGATTATTTGCAAAAGCACTTTGTAGGAGCTCAAATACATAGTGCTTATGAAGCGGGATTTTCAGGCCTTGGATTACATCGTCATTTGATAGAGCGAGGTATTAACAATATTGTCGTACATGCAGCCTCTATAGAAATAGGTGCCA
>JBKEAL010000253.1:0-10279 GCA_047972195.1 Parachlamydiaceae bacterium | reverse complement strand
GAATATCGGTCATCGTCGCCGATTGGCCGTAAAAATACACCTCGACCTGCTTATACAGCGTCGAATAGGTAAACTGCACGCGGCTGGCCACCAGAATGCCCACACCAAAAAAGAAGGAGAGCACAAAGCACAAAGCCGCATCCTGTTTGACTTGCACTTTGGTTTCCAAAAAATGGATCAATTTCAAGCCCAAGATAGAACTGAGCAGCGCACCACCCATAAAAAAGAGGGCGCCAAACACATTTTCTCCTACGTCTCCATAGAGGAATCCGGATAAAAGAACTCCCATCACCAATCCGGGATAAGAAGCGTGAGACAATGCCTCTCCAAGCAGTGATTCTTTCTTTAGAAAAACGAGAACTCCAATCAGTGCTGCTGCCACACTCATTAATATGGAACCTATCATGGGAGCACGTAAGACGGGATCTGTGAAATAGGCAAAAAGGTCAAAAGGCATTTTAGACGCCTCCACCAAACTTCTTAAAGGCAAGCTTGGAAGCTTCATCCAGTAGTTCGTAACTTTTGCCATAAGCGAGGCTTAAGTAATCTGCGTTAAATGCATCTGAAGTTTTTCCGCAGGAAACAAGGCGCAAGTTTAACAAAATCACCCATGAAAACAGCTTCTCAACGGCATTCAGATCGTGATGCACTACAAAAACGGTCTTTCCTTGTTCAATCAACTTTCTAAAGATCTGGATCATCACATTTTCCGTTGCGGCATCGATGCCAATAAACGGCTCGTCAAATAAATAGAGATCGGCTTCCTGGATCAGCGCTCTTGCTAAAAAAGCGCGCTGTTTTTGCCCGCCGGAGAGTTCGTTGATTTGTCGGTGGCTGAATTCGGCAAGTCCAACGAGAGTTAAGTAGTGATCGACTGCATCGTAATCGGCCTTTCGGGGTCTTTGGAACAGTTTCAGTTCGCCATAACGCCCCATGAGCACAAGCTCGCGAACGGTAATCGGAAAGTCCCAGTCGATCGATTCTTTTTGCGCAACATAAGCGATTTTATTTCGCACTTCACTATAGGGCTTTCCAAAGAAAGAGACGCGTCCTGCGATCGGTGACAAAAACCCTAAAAGTGCCTTTAAGAAAGTGGATTTACCTGCGCCGTTCGGCCCCAAAATCCCCACCAATTCTCCTTGAGGGACTCCCAGAGAAATATCCCATAAGACGGGCGTTTTCTCATAGCTGACGGTGAGCTGTTCTACATTTAACGCAGGCTCTCCCTTCACTTTAAATACCTCTTTAATGTTTGGGCATTATGTTTAAGCATCTCTTGGTAATTTCCTGGGCCCATAGCATCGCCATATAGGGGTTCAGTAGCGATATGTACAGAAATTCCCTTTTCTGTGGCCGCATCGACGATCTTTTTGATCGAATCGCGGCTGACATTAGATTCCGGAAAGATCACACGCACTTGATAACGACCGATATGATCGATTACTTGGCGCACATCTGCCGAGCTGATCTGTGTGTCTGGAGCTAGCCCCTCAGGGGCTTGAAAACGCACTTCCCACTCTTCTCTTGCTTCTCCGGGCGCCGCAAGATAAGCTCTTGTAAAGTAGTTAAAAGCATCATGGCTTGTGACTAAGTAGCGCTTTTCGTTTGGGATAGACTGCAGCTCATCTTTGATCTCTTTATGCAGCTTTTGGAGCTCTTCCATCCATTTTTTTCCGTTTTCAGCATAGGAGTCGCTATGTTTCGGGTCTCTTTTTTGGAGTGCCTGTACGATCGCAGGAATCGTTTCAGAAAAGAGGTCGAGGTCGAGCCAGATATGCGGATCGTGCTGGCCGTGGATAGATAATAACCGGTCTGCATGGTTCACCAATAGGTAGTCGCCCAAAGAAACAGTTTTTGAAGAATGCTCTATGAAGTAGTGAAGACCTGCCCCATGCTCCAAGCCCAATCCATTGTGAATAACCAGATCGGCATCAGATAACTTTTCATCATCTCCTTTGACCAACTGGTAACTATGAGGGTCGAGATTTCCCTGAATCAACGCTTGAGAAGAGACAAATTCTCCCCCTACATGCTGCACCAGGTCATTGATCATCGCTGTCGTTGAAAGAACCTTAATTTTCCCGTCGTTCTGATTCCAGTTTTTTGATGTTTGGGTTGGTTGGCCGCAGGCTGCTAAAATCAGGAGGAGTAATACAAAAAGTCCTCTCATTCGGCACCCCCTAATTTACGCAAATAATCGAAATGGTAAATCCCTTTTGAACAGCCCGAAGCAAAATAAACTTTCAAGGCATAGCGTCCCACATTTTCCAACCTGATAGCACGAAGATCCTTGGGGATTTCTTCAAGCGGCACGCGTCGTTTTCCTGTCATTTCATCTACGCAGCCGGCACAAGGGCACGCTTTTTGCAGATCAGAAAGCAAAAAAGTGGAGGAGAGCGCATCGCTCCAGAGAATGGAAAAGGAGTGGTTGTCCAATTGGCGAATCTCTTTAATTCTCACACCGGTCATATTACATTTCCCTCCAAATCAATTGGAATGAACCAAGAACCGAGGCATCTTCTGCTTTAATTCTATCAGATTCTGTTGCGGCATTTTCAGCTAGTTTAAGAAAAATAGATTGTAATTCTTCAGCCTCTCGACCTGCCGATTCAAATAAAGAACGACCCTGATCTAACAGTTTACCAATCAGAGGATGCAATGGAATTTCTCCCAAAAATAATTGCCCTGTATCCTCTGCTAAATTTTTACCGCCGTCTCCTCCAAAAGGATACGCTTTACTGCCGCCAGATTCCATATAATAGGCCATATTTTCGACAATCCCCAGAATCGGCACTTGCAGTTTATCGAACATCGTCATGCATTTTTTCACATCGAGAACTGCAACTTGCTGAGGCGTAGTCACAAGGAGCGCGCCGGTCAGGCGAGCGCGCTGCGCCAAAGTCATCTGGATATCACCCGTTCCCGGAGGAAAATCGATCAATAAAAAGTCCAGATCGCCCCATTCAACTTGGCTTAGGAATTGAACGATCATGCCATTGGCAATAGGCGCTCTAACTACAACCGCGTCCCCATCCGTTTTAAAATGGGCCATCGACAGGCACTTAATTCCATGGGAGACGGCAGGAAAAATCTTTCCGCCTCTTTGTTCCGGCATCAGATCTTCCGGCAGCATCATTCGCATGGACGGACCGTAAAGATCGGCATCTAATACCCCTACACTATATCCTAAACGATATAACGCATGGGCAAGATTGGCCGTTACAGCTGATTTGCCGACCCCGCCTTTCCCGGCAGCCACAGCAATTATTGCTGTCGTTTGTTCTTTTTGCTGATTTTTTCCGAAAATTTTTAACGCCATAACAATGAAGCTTACTCGAATTTTACTGAGGAACACAACAAAAAATTCATATCGAAAAGATTAACAGTTGGACAAAAATCATATCTTTTTCTAAATTCCGTTTATTAAATGGAAAATGCGCTATTGATTAGCGTTAAGAACTTCAAACCAAAAAGGAAATGTGAATGAGTAATCAACATAAAAATGAACAAAAGACTGATGCCGCAACTCAGTCCGCCATGAAAAAAGTGGGCGCTAAGAAAGAAAACGACATTTGCCGTTATGTTCCAGGAACTAAGGGCGGATATATCCACCATTTTAGCTTACGTAAAATGAAAAATGAAAATCCTGAACAATATATTCAGATCCTAACTAAATACATTACTCAGCCGGCAAATCCTACAAAACTTCCTCCAAACCCAAGAGCTCCAAGAGGATCCAGAAAACGCCGCGATCCGCTCCCTCTCTCCAAACAAGATTTAGATCTTCTCTTGACCTTTGCCCGCCAATCGGGAAGAGGCGACATTATCCGGAAGTTAGCTCCAAGAAGAGATTTAAAGGCTGTAAAAAGAGAGCTCATCTCATCTATTAAAAAAGGCGAAGTCAAAGAAGAGTTATGGCTCGCTTATGTTGAGTCTCTCGCTGCCTCTTCCGCACCAACACACCAAAATCAAACACAACAAGCATTCGCCGGTTCTTTTAATTAATTTCTACCTTTTCATGCCGGGCCTCCCTAAGGGGGCCGGCATGCCTCTTGCAAAATAAGCAAATTCGTATTATGCTCTGTGGTTCAAGAGTTATTTTTTCAAAACCAACAGAGGTTATATGTCTGAAACAAAACAAGAGTTCGGCAAATGGCGGTCGTTTTTTTGGCCAGTCCATGCGTTTGAACTTAAGAAATTGCTCCCGATGTTCTTCATGTTCTTTTTCATCTCCTTCAACTACACAATTTTGAGAGATACAAAAGACACATTGATTGTAACATCCTCCGGAGCTGAAACCATCCCCTTCCTTAAAGTATGGGGCGTTGTTCCTTCTGCTATCATCTTCATGGTGATCTATTCAAAGTTGAGCAACATGTTGAGCAAGGAAAACTTGTTCTACGTAACAATCATTCCATTCCTTATCTTTTTCGCCGTATTTGCTTTCCTACTTTATCCAAACCGCGAAGCAATGCACCCGAACGCCTCTGCAGACTACCTGCAATCCTTCCTGCCTGTAGGCTTGAATGGACTGATCGCATGCTACAGAAACTGGACATTCTCCCTTTTCTACATCCTGTCAGAACTCTGGGGAAGCGTTGTCCTCTCCCTCTTATTCTGGGGATTTGCAAACGACATCACACGCGTTACAGAAGCAAAACGCTTCTACAGCTTATTCGGCTTGGGCGCAAACCTAGCACTGCTATTCTCCGGCCCGGCAATTGTTTACGTTTCTGACATCAGAAAACATCTTCCTGAAGGTGTCGATGCATGGCAAGTGTCTCTAAACTACCTGATGGGCATGGTCGTGATCGCCGGTATCGCTGTTGTTGCAATTTACTGGTGGATCAATAGAAACATTTTGACAGATGTGCGCTTCTTCGATGCAACCGAAGAAAAGAAAGCCAAAAAATCGAAACCAAAAATGGGCGTTTTCGAGAGCATCAAGTTCTTGGCACAATCTAAATACATTCTGTGCTTAGCTATCCTCGTGATCGCGTACGGAATTTCTATCAACCTGGTTGAAGTGACCTGGAAGAGCCAGCTTAAGCTGCAATATCCTAACGCTAACGACTATAGCACATTTATGGGCAAGTTCTCCTTCTTTACAGGCCTTGTCACAATTTTCATGATGCTGTTTGTTGGTGGAAACCTGATCCGTAGAAAAGGTTGGGGCTTTGCCGCGATGGTTACACCGGTCGTTCTTCTCCTTACAGGTGCAGGATTCTTCGGGTTCGTTCTATTTAGAGACCAACTCGCAGGCTACATCGCTTCGATCGGTACAACTCCTTTGATGCTCGCTGTGCTATTTGGCGCGGCACAGAACATCATGAGCAAATCCGCAAAATACTCACTCTTCGATCCAACCAAAGAGATGGCTTACATTCCTTTGGATCCTGAATCCAAGGTTAAAGGCAAAGCGGCTATCGACGTGGTCGGTGCTAGATTGGGTAAATCAGGCGGTTCCTTCATTCAGCAAGGTTTGCTGGTTGGCTTAGGATCGCTTGCTGCAATCACACCTTACATTGCGGTGATCTTGTTCGTCATCATCGTCGCATGGATCTATGCAGTAAAAGCGTTGAATACGCAGTTTATTGAGATCACAAACAAAGGTTCTAGCCCAGACGCTGGATCCAAAGCAGAAGCTTAAGCTTCGCCGTCTCATACCCAATGCGGCTTAAAATTGAAACTTTTAAGCGCATTGGGTATGGACACAATCCTCCCCTTTCTGTTAACATTTCCTAGAACAAGTTTTCACCCAAAAACAAAACCGAGAGGTGAATGCTATTGTTCCAACTCAACTCACTTTAGGTTTGTATCACCATGGAAAAGCAAAAGCGTTGGCAGTTTTATCTGATTATAGCGGTGTTAGCTCTCACCCTATACAACATTTTACCGACCATCTTTTACTACTCGCACCCCCTCCGTTCTCCGGTGGATCAACCGCGGGCAGAACAGGTGGCCAAAGAGATCGTTTACAGAGTTAACGATCTGGAAGAAGATTCAAAGGATTGGCTTGCCTCATTTGCCAAATTACTCAAAGTAAAGCCTTCTTCCATTGAAACCTATCATGGTCAAACCGGTTTGATCGAAGTGACTTTTGCAAAAGAGGAAGAGGCAAACCGTTTCCGCCGCTTCCTTCCGAAAGCAGGCGCCTTGATTCCATTTGTTCCTTCACAATTGAAGCTATATCCTCAAAATAAAGACAAACCTCTATCTGTCATCGTGCAGAGAGAGATCGATGTCAAACTTAACCCGAACGAGAGCCAAAAATCTTTCCAATATTTTACCAAGAAAGATGGAGAAAAGATCTCCGATTCTTACAAAGAAATGGTCAAAGACCGCTCGATCACATTGCTGACAGCTTTTGGCGGAACTAGCTTGAATGGAAGTCTCGTAGAAGCGGCCATCGTTACCGGCACTGGAAAAGGCGCCAATGAACTGTTCATCCAGATCGCCCAAGACATGGTCGATTTCGAAAAATCATTCAGCAAACAACCGGAAATGGTCAAGCGCTACCTGAAGAGCTATACCCAGTTCCCAGGCGCTGGATCGCAAAACCTTTCACAGCTTCTCGCTCAGAAACTAGGCGCTGTGAAAACAGAGCTTTCTGCTGAGATGGACAAGATCCGCGCGGAGCAGAAAAAGCAAAAAGCAGACAACGCCCAGTTCGATCCAGTTCAGGAGCAAAGACTTGCTACTCTGGAAACCCAAAGCGCCGCGCTGGAAAAAGCAGTAGCTCTGACAAAAACTTACAGCTCAACTTTTTCACAGGCTGAACAACCGCTCTCTCTAAAAGAAGCGGAGGCTCTGTTTGATGCAAGCTTTGCGAAAATGAATCCAAAAGAACTTGAACAGTCGATTAGCTTAAAAGGAAAGAGCCCGTTTGTCGAATCGATCCAGATCTCCTGGAACAATGACAGAGCCTTCATCCAGCTGTACGACGATGTCGAAAAACTGCGCGAACAGGAAGTCACATCAGAAACTTCTTCGTTCTTACAGAATAAGATCAACCACTTCATCATCAACGATCTGGCACAAGCCTCTCGCACCGCCGACGAAGTGCTGACACCTTACGAAAACGGATTTTCTGTGCCATTAGTTTCTCTTCCAAACGCGGAAACATTCCTGCGCTTTGATTTGAGAAGTTTAGCTTCCAAACAACTGGACGAAGTCAATGAACTCCTAAGCGCATCGCTTTCTCGCAAGAGCCGCGACCTAGCACCCGATGCGTACCCTGTGCGCTCTTATGAAGCATATTCTAAAGAAAAAGCAGAAGATAAAAAATTCGGCCTCGTTCTCTATGCTCCTTCTATGGATGCAAAAGAGGCCCCTGAAGGCTTTAACAATTCCTCAATTTACGTGATTGCCAGAGGCTTACAGCCTATCCTGCAAAAGGCGCAAGCTGCCGGCAGCTCTCCTGAAGCCAAGTTGCTTTTGGAAGACCTAAACGAGCTGCAACGCGTGATGGAGGGATTAAACTTCATCGCTTATCCAGGCTCTTCCTGGGGCATAGCCAAAGAGTTTTCCAATGACATCATTTTTGCGAAAAACGACTATTACAGCACCTACCTCAAAGCTTCCAGAGAAAACTTTGACGTCAAAGGAAGTAAGAAATTCGCCATTCTGCCCTTCACAGATGTAGAACAGAGGATTCTTGCCCTAAATGAAATCGAAGACAAAACTCAAGAAGATCTGCTGCGCTCTTACGAAGCGTACCGATTGGCTCAAGTAGACTTCGACCCGGCGTCCAAGTACTACGTTCCCGCTCCAACTAAAAACCCTTACTGGAGCAACTTCAAAATCAGCTTCGCGAAGTACTTCCGCGGCGATGATCGCAAGATCTTGAAATGGGGGTTGGACCTTTCCGGAGGTAAATCAGTACGCATCGGCTTAAGGGACCATAACAATCAGCCTGTCACCAATCCACAAGATATCAAACAAGCTGTCAATGAACTGTACACACGTATCAATGCCATGGGTGTTTCCGAGAGAACGATCCGCGTGGAAAACAACAACATCATCCTGGAATTTCCGGGATCTCAAGCGCTCTCCGCTCAAGATCTCGTGAAGTCTTCCGCGATGTATTTCCACATTGTGAATGAGAAATTCTCCGATGCAAACCCGGCATTGAAAAGCCCTGTCAACCAATTCCTCCAAAGTGTTTGGAGCGAAGCATCGGTCACAAACAGGAAAGACATCGACAGCATTAAAGAAATTGCCTGGAGACAGCTTGGAGGCGAGTCGCTTGCCCAAGGCAAGCCGCTCCCAACCAGCGAAGCTGCACGCGTTCTTTACGAGAACGGACTGCGCCTTGCAGCCCCCAAGAACAGCAAAACAAGCAATACATTCAACGACAGCCTGTCGACGATCGCTATGCTTAGAGGCAATGACTTCTCCGAGTGGGATGGACAAACCAACCCTCTCCTGATCGTATTCAATAACTTTGCTCTGGAAGGTGCTAGCCTGACTGATATCCGCGTCGGCTACGACCAAACAGAGGGCAATAACCTCTCCTTCGCGATCAAACGTTCATATGATAGCTCTGACCGTGCCGGCAGCCCAAGAGACGACTTCTACGCCTGGACATCCCAGTTTGCTGAAGACAAGATCGCCGGTACCGCAAGAGAGGCTTATAGCCATGGTAGAGGCTGGAGAATGGCAGTTATTCTGAACGGACAAGTGATCAGCAAGCCTAGCTTGCGCGCTGCCTTAAGAGACAACGCCACCATCACAGGCCGTTTTAGCCAAAGAGAAGTGGAGCAACTCGCTGCAGATCTGAAGGCAGGCTCGTTGAGCTTCACACCTAAGATCTTGTCCGAGCAAAATGTCAGTGCAGAACTCGGTTCTGAAGAGAAAATAAAAGGGATTGGCGCTTCGTTGATCGCTCTGGTTTTAGTCGTCGTGGCCATGTGTAGTTACTACCGCTTTGCCGGCCTCGTCGCTACTTGCGCTGTTCTATTGAACATCCTGATCATGTGGGGCGTCCTGCAAAACCTCGATGCGGCATTGACGCTTCCTGCGATCGCAGGTATCGTGTTGACCATCGGTATGGCAGTAGATGCAAACGTTCTGGTGTTTGAAAGAGTTCGCGAAGAGTTTGCGATATCTGGAAGGATTGCTTCAGCAATCCAGGCCGGTTACCGTAAAGCGTTCAGCGCGATCATCGACTCCAACATCACAACTGTGATTGCCGCATTAATCCTGATCCAGTTCGACTCAGGGCCAATTAAGGGCTTTGCCGTAACGCTGATCGTGGGTATCGTTTCCTCGATGTTCACCTCACTGTTCATGACGCGCTACTACTTTGCCGGATGGGTTCAAGACCCCAACCATAAAGCCCTTAAAATGATGCAATTCTTTGGAAGAACCAATTTTGATTTCCTCAAATGGTCTAAAGCCGCGATCATCGCTTCGGTGATTCTCGCGATCGGCGGAAGTTACATGCTCGTCGATCAAAGAAAAACGATCTTTGGCATGGACTTTACCGGTGGTTATGCATTGAATGTCGAAGTGGAGGCAAACCCTGCAATCCCTTCTTACAGACTTACAGCGTATGACGCTTTCCTGGATCAAGGCGCAAGCCCACGCGACGTGCAGATCCGTGAATTGACCAAGCCAAACCAGCTCAAGATCCAGTTGGGTGTTGGCTTTGAGGAAAAAAATCAGCCGTTCTACCTAATGCCTCAACAACTTCCTGAAGGCAAGTACGCCTTTGAATATCAGAAAAACCCTCGATTGGATTGGGTCGTCAAAGCCCTGGAAGCCAAAGGAATGAAAATTTCCGATACGCAACTGGAAGGCTTGGACAATAACTGGAGCGTCATGAGCGGCCAACTGTCTGATGCGATGAGAAACAATGCCATCATCGCCCTTGGTTTGGCTATGATCAGCATTCTGATCTACATCACCATCCGCTTTGAGTTTAAATATGCTTTTGCGGCTGTGGTAGGTCTTGCACATGACGTAGTGATCACACTAGGCATTCTGGCGCTGTTCCATGCGTTGGGCTTCCTGGTGCAGATCGATCTCCAAGTCATCGGAGCAATCATGACGATCATCGGTTATTCGTTGAATGACACGATCATTGTGTTTGACAGGATCAGAGAAGTTACGCGATTAATGCGCAAGTATTCTTACAGTGAAATCATCAACCACGCATTGAACGTCACCTTAAGCAGAACAGTGATGACTTCGGGCACGACGCTGCTCGTTCTCTTCGCACTGGTTCTTCTCGGTGGACAAACGATCTTTGCCTTCTCATTGGTAATGACGATCG
>JBKEAL010000187.1:0-9809 GCA_047972195.1 Parachlamydiaceae bacterium | reverse complement strand
GCGCTTTTGTCTTATCGTAATAGGGTTATGTTTCGATTGACAGACCGCAGTGGGATAAGATCAGATGGTGATTCATCCTGGTAGGCTGGGATAGAAAAATGAGGGAGGTGCGGTGGGTCTATAAAAATTCTCCCCCTAACCTTAGGGCATAACTGCCCCCGATCGTTTGAAAGCAAGCGACTCTGTCATGAGGTGCATCTGGCCCTAACGCGAGCTCGATCATCTGTTGGTTGAAGGCAGAATCGCCTTCGATGGGAAGATAATCGCGAGCTGCATTTTTCTGTAGAAGAAGAGACTCAGCCTTTTTGACAGAATCCAAAAGCAATGATTTGCCCTCAACCGTTTTAAAACTGCCAATTCCTAAATTGACTTTATTAAGGCGAGGATCTTTAGCTGCTAGTAGCGGAAGTCCCAAAATAGGATCATCAGGGGCCGTCAAGATAGTGTCGAAAAAGGAGTAGTCTTTCACGGACTTAAGGTAGCATGGCGGACCAATTGAAGTCTATGACCAATAATAAAATACTATTTTTAATAAATTATTAAGGATTTTTAATGTTTTCCCCTCCACTAATTGGCTACTACAGAGGCAATTTCAGATATTTTGGCATAAAAGAATTTCACGATAATGATTCATGGAATGATTTTTTAGAGAAAAACAGCGATTTTGCGTTAGACGTGTTGCCAAACATTGACTTTGAAAAGCGGCAGCTCATTGTGGCTTCTTCCAAGGGGCCCCACTTACTTGGTTTATTCGAAGTGACGGTATTAAAAGATTCTAGATGCTGCATCGTTTTGAGAAAAATCCTTCAGAATGATGACATCGTTGGAACGACTTCAGCCGTATTATTAAAGTTTCCGAAGGACTATAAATTGTCGGTTTTAATATCTAATTCCATTCCATTGCATCAATTAGAGCCTGATATTTCTAGGGTGAAGGCTAGTATTGATTTTATGGATGAGGTTGGCGAGACCGCACAAAAAAATGGTAAAAAGGCTCTTGTACAAAGCGTTTCGCGACTAAGAGAATCTTTTCTTCGGAATAAAGCGGAATTGGAATGGACGGCTGCTTATCGCTACTGTGGCTTTCCCTTTGAATTAAATTGCTTATCGAGTTAGAATTGCTGCATTCGGGGCGTTAGCTCAGCTGGTAGAGCGCAACAATGGCATTGTTGAGGCCAACGGTTCGACTCCGTTACGCTCCATTTTCAAAAGCCTTTAGCCATCGGTCATAGTCGCTGATGGAGGGCTCTTGAGGCTTCACTTTCTTCTTCAGACTCTCTGTTTTTTTCTTCTCAATTGGTTCTTCCTCCAACTCTCGAGTGAATGCCTTTTCGTATCTTTCCTGTAAGGTAGGAGGCTTTTTGATCTCAATTTTTGAGGTAGCCAGCGCTTGCTTTGGGGGAGCTTTCTTCTTTTTGACGATCCGTCTCAACATCAGCAGGAACTCTTCTACAGGTTGAGTCATGGCCCCTTTTAAACGGGCGCGCCAGGCGAGTTTGCGGTCGGAGGTGACAACGGTGATTTGTGCAGGCTTTTCAGCTCGTTTGACTTCGGAGATGATCCAGTCGTCTGCGCTCTGGCCAAGATCGGTATAGCAGATTTCCAGTTGGTGTTTGATCTTTCTTTCTGCAGGGCCTTCATGCCACGCTGAGTCAAACACGAGAAGGGCGGAAAGATGTGCGATTTGGATCTGCTCTGCTAAAGAGAGAATGATTTTTTCTCGTTCTTTGGAAAAGTTTTCGCCCTCTTCTCCTCGTGTGGTTCTGAAGAAGAGGTTATAGCCATCGATGAGGTAAAGTACGCTCACAGCGATGCAAGGGTATTTAACATTCTCTCAAATGCTTTGCGTCTATGTGAAATGCGGTTTTTAGTGGATTCGTCTAACTCTGCAAACGTCTTTTCATACTCTAGCTTGATAAAGAGCGGATCGTACCCAAAGCCGTTGCGGCCTCTCTCTTCGGTTGCAATGGTGCCTTCGCAAAATCCTGTGACACATTTGATCAATCCTTCCGGGCTGGCTAATGCGACAGAACAGGTCATCGTTGCAACGCGCTCATCGCCGGAAAAAGCGGAGAGTGCCGAAAGAAGTTTTTTCCTGTTTTCGCTATCCGTAGCATGATCTCCCGCATAACGTTTGGATCGAACGCCGGGCGCATTTTTCAAAGCGGCAACGGAAATGCCGGAGTCGTCTGCCAATACTACACCGTTTAACTGTTTAGCGGCATGTGTGGCTTTTTGGATCACGATCTCTTCAAAGGTTTTCCCTGTCTCTTCAAGGGGAGAGTAATGGGGAAATTGAGCTAAAGTGAGAATATCGAGGTTGGGGATCAATTTAAGTATGTCCTTGATTTCTCGGATTTTGTGGAGATTTGTTGTGGCTAAAATGATCTGCATAACGGGATATTTTCATTTAACCAAGGCGTAAAGTCAAGAGAATCTTGACATTTTTGGCGGTAAATTTAAGGATGAAGATATTCTAAAAAGCGAGGCTCCAATGAGGATTTCTGCGTATAAATGGATACTGCCGCTCCTGTCGATCTTATTTACTTTGGGAGCGGAAGAAAAGCAGCCGAATATTTTAGTGATCTACGGTGACGACGTTGGCTGGTTTAACATTGGAGCTTACCATCAAGGGATTATGTCGGGAAAGACCCCTAATCTCGATAAGCTCGCTTCACAAGGGATGCGATTTACAGATTACTACGCAGAAGCAAGCTGTACAGCAGGTAGAGCCAACTTTATTACCGGAGAGCTTCCGATTAGAACCGGTTTGACGACCGTTGGTCAGGCAGGTGCGGATGTCGGTATGCCGGCTCAGGCGTGCACAATTGCGACAGCGCTGAAATCTTTGGGCTATGCTACAGGGCAATTTGGAAAAAACCACTTCGGCGACTTGAACAAGTACCTGCCTACTTTGCATGGGTTTGATGAGTTCCATGGGTATTTATATCATCTCGACGCAATGAGCGATCCCTATTGGCACTCCTATCCTAAAGAACCGGCATTCCGAGATAAATATGGCCCAAGAAACGTGTTGCACTGCTGGGCGACAGACACAGAAGACGAAACAGTCCAACCTAGATGGGGTAAAATTGGCAAACAGAAGATTGTGGATGATGGACCTTTGCCTCCTCATCCAACCGAAGGCGTCAAATATAACATGGAAACCTTCGACGATGTGCTGATTGCGGACTCTGTCCGATTTATGGATGAGAACGTCAAAAAGGGCAAACCTTTCTTCATCTGGCATAACACCACCAGAATGCATATCTGGACATTTCTATCAGATAAATATGAACAGATGATGAATAGCAAAACAAACTACAATGTCGAAGAAGCCGGTATGGCGCAGTTAGACGACATCGTAGGAAGTTTATTGCAAAAACTGGATGAATTGGGCATTGCTGATAACACCATCGTTATCTTCTCAACGGACAATGGCGCGGAAGTGCTTACCTGGCCCGATGGGGGCATGACCCCTTTCAGGGCTCAGAAAGGGACTGTATATGAAGGTGGATTCAGAGTCCCATGCATCGTCCGTTGGCCAGGAAAAATCAAACCTGGCACCGTTGAAAATGGCATTTTTTCAGGACTCGACTGGTTCCCTACTTTGGTCGCGGCAGCCGGTGATCCGGATATCACCAATAAGCTTTTAAAAGGGGTTAAGATAGGCGACAGAACCTACAAAAACCATCTCGATGGCTATAACCAGTTGGATCTATTGATGGGTAAAGGCCCATCTAATCGACATGAAATCTTCTACTTTGGCGGTGCTGAGCTTGGCGCCGTTCGCGTTGATAACTTCAAATACCAATTCTACGATCAACCGGATGGATGGCCGGGGCCTAAAGTGCCATTAGATATGCCTTTACTTTACAACATCAGGCAGGATCCCTTTGAAAGGACTCCGATCCAGAATTATGCTCAAGGTTCGGGTGATTACATGAACGGATTTTACGCCCGCGAATTCTGGCGGTTTGTGTTTGTCCAGGACGTTGTAGCGAAGTTGGGCGCTACAGCAGTCGAATATCCGCCCATGCAAGATCCTGCTTCCTTCAACTTAGCTGAAGTGAAGCGCAAGATCGAAGCGCAGATCAATGCTCATCAAGGGGATTGATCTAACCAAAAATGGAGCGGAAGCTTAGGATGGTATATTCTTCGTCTTTGACGGAGAATGTATCACCTATCCGCAAGCCCATCATGGCTTGAGCAAACTTGGACTGAACGGAAAGGATGTTCTTATCCGCATTGGCTTCCCAAGGTCCAAGGATAGTATAGGAAATTTTATTGCCATCCTGGCCTTGAACTTCCACTTTCGAGCCGACACCGACTTCTTCATCCGAAATGTCGTCTGGAGTGATGATTCTGGCTTTGGAAATGTGTTCTGAGAGCGCTTTCAATTCTCTTTGCAGGTGCGCTCGCTTTTCGACAGCAGATTTGTATTCAGAGTTTTCTCTTAAGTCTCCAAGAGCTCTGGCAGCTTCCACATCTCGGGCGTTTTCGATCACTTCCTTGGTGGCGATGCGCTTAGCCTTTTCCTGGATCTCTTCATAGCCCTTTTCTGTGACCCAGAAGGTATGGACGTCGGTTTTTTGCTTCTTTTCGTTCTTGCCCAATGAGGTGTGCACAACAGCAGCTAACGCGTGGAAACTCTTGATGTCTGTCGTCGTGAATGTATGGCACTTGGATGCTAGAAGGAGGAACTCTTTTGCAAATGCAATGGGGCAATCTTGCAATAGGTCGCGCAGGAGCTTGTAACGGTGATTCGTCCACAAGACGTAAATGCGTTTAATTAAGTCTTTATGTTCAGGCTGGTTTTCGATGGCATGAAGCAAAGTTAGGCTGCTTTCAGCTAATTGATACAGGTCGTCTTTTCCGGAAAGCGGAAGATCAGTTTCTTTGTTCACCACCTTTTGGAAGTACCAGAAGAAGAATTCCGGTTCTCTTTCAGAGTGCGCAAGGAGACTTTGAATCAACTCTTGGATCAGGTTTTGCTTTCCTTCAGAGACTAATTCCTTGATCAGATATTCCCTTACAAGGCCGGTCGATATTTTAGGAAGTAAGCTTTGGAAAATCTGAGGCCAGTCTGTACGCGATTTTTTGAGGTACTGCAACGCTTGTTTTTTGTGCGCTGCGATCTCGATCTGATCGATCAAGGAAGGCAGGTCTTTTTCTCCGGAAATATAGCTGGAGATGTGCTGTTCCTGGGTTCCCGGCTGCAGCGCTTCCAGGCAAAATAGAGCTTGGAGCAAATGAGCTGTTTTTGGATGCTTCGAATGTAGAACCCCTTCCAGATTCTCTTTAAGAGCTGTTTGCACATCCGGTTTTTTCGCCAGTGAGAGGTAGTCTCTGATGAAGTTGTAGCAGGTGTTCAGCGTTTCTTGCTCGGACTTTTTCTTTTTCAAGGAATCCAAGAAGAGCGCTTCATGCGATACAGCCTCTTTGCGGAGGGAGAAAGGCTCTTTGCTGTTTTCAGGACAGATAATTTCCGTGTCTTTTTTCAGTTTAGCACGCGTGTTTTGCCACCATTTCTGCCACTCAGATTCTGGAATCACTAATTCTGCAAGCTCATCTTTGAGTTCTGAACCGGTTTTGGGGCCTAAATCTCTTAAAAGGCACTTTACGACTTCGACTGGATTCTCTTTTGCTTCCTTTTCCAGTTTGTCTGGATCGGCAAAGCGGCGAGCTAAAAAGTGTTCGTTAGGAAGTGGAGCGATCGATTTGAATGCGTTGGCAAAAGTGATCTGCTTGATACCGGGAACGTTTTCAAATTCCACCATTAATAGTTCGCGTACAGGGGAAACGTCCATAATTTCGCCGGCACCCCATCCGCTGGAATGAAAAACAAAGTTGCCCTTTTGCGCATGGATCAGCAGGTCGAAGTTATTCAGAGCATTTTGGAAGTTTTCTTTGGTGCGCAGGCCGACTAGACGGACTTTTTCACTAAAGGTTGGATTGTTTTTGTATTTTTCTTCGAGGAGGCGAAGAGCAATGTCTGCAAGTTTTGTACTATTAGTCGTTTGAAGTTCGATCAAAGCCTTGAATACATCATAGGCTTCTTGAGGGTTCTGCATCGTTTCCCACTGAGGGATGATCCACTCCGCATAAGCGCCGAACGGCTTTGCAAAATCAGAGGCTTTGATGGCGGTCAGAAGAGAATTCAATTCCTCAAAATCCGCGGTATCGCATGTGCAATACTCTTCCCACAATTCCAGGAATTTAGCAAAGTCGCGGTTTGCGATCTGTGTTTTGAATTCATTCAAATAACCCATGTCACCCCCGAAATCAAACTTTCGAAGTATTGTAATTCCAACGCGTTAAAAACTCAAGCTTTCTTCTTTTCAAAGTGACTATTCAATCAATTTTTGGTAAAATAATAGTGAGGGAACATGAGCAATATATTCGATCTGTCAGGTCAGTCTGGAAAGAAAAAACCGCCGAAGATAACACCCCCTCCTTCTGTTCCAAAAACCGCCATCACAGATGATGAAGTTACGGATACACTGACAAAAATCCGCAACATGTCGCTAGAACTCCAGGAAAAAATCCAGGAAACGCAGAAAAAATCCGGCATTGAAGACCAGGAAATTAGGGATTATTTGGATGGATTGAAGCGCCACTCCCCTGATAACTACGAAAGGATCGTGGAGAAGAAGGAAGATTTAGAAAGACAAATTACCGGAGTTTCCATAGAGCAGCAGCAAAAAAGAAAAATAGTGAGAAAAGGAAAAAAGCTCAAAGGAAAAACATTAGGAGAGCGGAAGAGATGGCTGGACATGAGATGATGCAGCTCATCGCCTTCAGAAATAAGGAGACGGAATACGCTGTTCTCCATCGATTTAGAGAAGCTCTCTGCGCTGGATTGCAAAAAGAGGGCGTACAGATTTCCCTCATCGATTTAAACTTATCAGATCTGCAAAGTTTTTTAAGGGCTATTTATAGCTCACCCCCTGACTGCACTTTCGCATTCAACGGCATCCGCATGCTCTCCGATGGCCAGTCACTTGCCGATCAAATCGATGTGCCTCACATCAGCTGGCAGGTGGATGCCGCGCACTTTGGAAGAGAGTATGCGGAGATGCCGCTCCAGTTAATCATCACTCCAGACCAAACCTCAGCAGATATTTTTAGAAAATGGGGCGCTCAAGCCTTTTTCCTCCCTCATGGAGGAGAACTTTTCCCACTGATTCATGAGAAAATATACCCCATATCCTTTCCTTGCTCTATTGAAGACCCTGAAATTGCCGAAGCGCATTTTTCACCTCAACTCATAGAAGCAGCCGACCGCGTGCTAAAAACCCCTTCCCTATGCTACCAGGATGCCTTGAAGGGAATCATCGATCTCGACGATCCGGAAAATGATGAACTTGTTCAGGAATTTGACCTCTACCTGCGTGCCAAAGAGCGCATCGCCCTGATCAGAGGGTTAAGAGGGCTGCCCCTGCACCTTTTCGGCAACGTCCGCGGCGAATCCACTAGAAATTTTCAGGAGATCATCGGCGGAGATTGCAGCTCATTTACCTTCCACACTGGCTTAAGTGTCGACCAGATGATCGAAGCAATGCAGCGCTCATCCATTCTTGTGAATAGCTCGCCCATGTTTAAAACCGGTGCCCACGAGAGAATCTTCTACGGACAAGGCGCCGGCGCCCTCGTCCTAACCAACGACACGCCCTGGATCCAACAGAACTACAAACCAGGCGAAGACATCCTCACCTATCAGATAGACAAACTTCCCACCACCGTTGAGGCCATCAAACACCTCCTCAACCACCCCAAAGAGCTCTCCGCAATGGCCAGCCAAGGCCGCGAACGAATGGCCAAAGAGCACACCTGGGAGCTAAGAGCCAAGCAGCTCCTAGTAATTGTCAAAGAAGAACTCCTCAAATTTTACGAGTAAATGGTTACGTAGAATCACACTTGGATTAATTGACAGGATAGCGCAGAGGAGATCGCTTTAAACGAATCATCTTTTTGTTCTTCTCCCGCTATCCTGGATATCCTGCGGCACAGCCGATCCTCTGTCTTATCCTGTTACTCAATCATAGTGAGACTCTAGACGAAAGGCTCACCACTTCTATCCTACTATCCTGTCAATCAATCAGACATTTTTAGTAGTGGGGGAAGAGGCCGTTGTTTTTTTCTCTTTCTTCGGTGATGGTGAGGATCAGATCTTCGACGTACTTTTCCTGCAAAAATTGAATGGGCGAAGGGGATTGGGTTTGTTCCTGGTCTAATTGATTCACTTCGCGCAGGGCATCGATCAGGATAGCGCGCTCTTTTAGGATTTTTCGAAACTCATCCGGTTTTTTATCAAGAAGAGCTTGCCTTTCTTTCCTATAATTTGTGACAATTTTTCCCAGTATTCCCGCTTTTTTTGCGTAAAGTAAGGTGCGATCCATGAAAGCCTCCGTCTTGAAAGCAAATCCTATGCCAACGCAGCTGGCCCGTTGGTTCCTAGAGAGGAAACGGCCGCTCCCATGGAGGGATAACCCAACGCCCTACGCTGTTTGGGTATCCGAAGTGATGCTTCAGCAGACGCAGGCCTCTGTGGTGATCCCCTATTTCCATCGTTTTATGGAGAAATTCCCTACAGTTCAAGCTCTTGCGGAAGCTCCAATCGAGGAAGTGGTAAAATTATGGGAAGGGTTGGGCTATTATTCCCGTGCAAGAAACCTGCATCAGGGGGCAAGGATGGTGCTTGATCAATGGGGCGGAACTGTGCCGCATGGGAAAGATGAGTTATTGAGTATTAAGGGGTTAGGTCGTTATACGGTAGGCGCGATCCTGTCATTTGCGTTCAAAATGAAAAGCCCAGCAGTCGACGGAAATGTGGCCCGAGTGATGAGCCGTTATTTTGCCGTTCAGGAAGATATATGTCAGACGAAGACGCTGAATCGGCTGAACCAGCTGACCGAGCAGTTTTTGCCGGATGAAGAACCTTGGGTGGTTGCCGAAGCGCTGATCGAATTGGGAGCGACAGTCTGTAAAAAAACGCCTCTCTGTGAAAATTGCCCCATTGCCGAAGGATGCCAGGCAAAAAAGTTGAATCTGGAGACTAAACTACCGATAAAAAAGGCGGCGGCTCCTGTGACCAAGTTGACCCGGGTGGTATTGGCTATTCAGATTTCTGGCCGTTATGTGGTTAAACAGGTAGAGGAAGGACAATTGATGGCCGGCCTATATGAATTCCCCTATTTTGAAGAGGAGATGGTGGAATCGGTGGAATCGTTGATTTGGGAAAAATTTGGTTACAAAGCGGCGGTTTTCAGAGAACTTCCTACTGTACAGCACAGTTTTACGAGATATAGAGCAGAATTGCAGCCTTATCTCGTCATTATAACCAAAGGAAAAGCGCCAAATGGCTATCAATTGGTTACGCTAGAAGAGGCGGAGGCTTTGCCCTTTTCGTCAGGTCACAAGCGCATTTTGTCGTTATTGAGCTGATAGAGGCTGTGAAAAAATTGGGATTCGGATGATTTTGTAGAGATTTTTTTGTCTTTTCATTTGAACACCTCAGCCCTAAACGTCTGTCGTGCCGTTTTGGGCTGAGGTGTTCAAATGAAAAGACAAAAAAGCTCACAAAAGCTGCCTGGATTACGATTTTTTCACAGCCTCATAGAGCTTCATGTATTTCCAGAAAGCTGTTTGGCTGTTGTATTTGGAGATCAAATACCCTTCGTACCCCTGCATAAAGCCCCTTTTTAAGATGTAGCTTTTAAAAAAGGCGCTCCATCCATGCAAAATCGCTTTTAAAGGCGATGAGGAGGTCTTTCCTTTTCTTCCTTCAGCAAAAAGCGTGCTGTAAG
>JBKEAL010000173.1:0-2524 GCA_047972195.1 Parachlamydiaceae bacterium | reverse complement strand
GGCGTGGGTGCATCATTTGCCAAAGCCTATGCACGTGCATTATTAGGAGCGGGTGAAGTATTACCGGTTGCGGGCGGTACTGTTTTCATCAGTGTTAAAGACAGCGATAAAGAAAAAATCATTGAAGTTGCCAAAAACATTACAGCACTTGGTTTTAAAATTGTTGCCACGCGTGGCACGCAAAAAATCTTAAATGCAGCTGGTATCACTGCCAATGCTGTCAATAAGGTGGCAGAAGGTCGACCAAATATTGTTGACTTGATTAAAAATGATGAGGTGGATTTGGTGATAAATACCACGGCCGGCAAAAAAGCTGTGTCTGATTCGTATTTGATTCGTCGTGAAACGATTATGAATAAAGTGATGTATGCCACCACAATTTCCGGTGCAAAAGCCATCAGCCAGGCATTGGGTGCGGAAAACTTAAACAAAGTCAATAAATTACAAGATTTACACATGGAGTAAAATTTAAATGCAAAAATATCCAGTCACTAAAGACGGTGCAAGTAAAATTCAAAATGAGTTGGAAAAACTGAAATCAGTTGACCGCCCGAAGGTTATTACAGCCATTGCCGATGCACGGGCACTGGGCGATTTAAAAGAAAATGCCGAGTATCACGCAGCACGTGAAGAGCAAGCCTTTATCGAAGCACGCATCAAAGACTTAGAGCATAAAATCAGTATCATGCAGGTTATTGATGTACAAAGTGTTGCCCAAAACGGACGGGTGGTTTTTGGCACAACGGTATTACTTGAGGATGTTGATTCCGGTAATGAAGTGGCGTATAAAATTGTCGGGGTTGATGAGTCTGATATTAAACTCGGATTACTTGCTTACAACACGCCGATTGCACGCGCACTAATAGGCAGTGAAGAAGGGGATGTGGTTGATGTAGAAGTTCCCGGTGGACAAAAATCATACGAAATTTTAGAAGTAAAATACCTGTAAATCATTAAACTAATCCCATTAAACAACTTTAGAAAAAGAAAACTTATAATCCTGTCATTCCGAATTTGATTCGGAATATCCCCAAAATGGTGTTGGCTTAATTAGTGCCGATGTTTTAAGGGGATATTGCGGGGCAAGCCTGCAATGACCTTGGTATTTTGAGCTAGAGCAAAAACACAAAGGAAATTACCATGCAAACGTTAAGTCAATATTTACTCCAATTTGAACGGGATAATCCAGAAGAAATCGGAATTCGTCCAGCCATTGAAGACATTGCTAAAGCGTGCTGGCGGATTTCTGATTTGGTTGGGCGGGGTGCATTGATTGGTATTCATGGTGAAGCAGGTGAAACCAATGTGCAAGGTGAAGACCAGCAAAAACTCGATATTTTAAGCAATCAGATTTTATTGGATATGCTTGCGTGGTCGGGCAATTGGGCAGGGCTTGCTTCTGAGGAAATGGATAATATTTACCATATTCCGGCACGCTACCCAAAAGGGCGGTATTTATGTTTGTTTGACCCGTTGGATGGGTCGGGAAATATCGATATTAACATGCCGATTGGCACGATTTTCTCGATATTGCCGTATTACGGTGGACAAGATGCGCCAACTGAAAAAGATTTCCTACAACCTGGGCGCAATCAAGTGGCAGCAGGTTATGTGCTGTATGGTGCAAGTACCACCATGGTGCTGTCCCTTGGTCATGGGGTGATGGGATTTACTTTGGATCGTAGTTTAGGGGAGTTTTGCCTAACGTTAAAAAACATGAGTGTACGTGAAGATGCCGCTGATTTTTCCGTTAATATGTCAAACTATCGACACTGGTATGCGCCGGTGAAAAAATATGTGGATGAATGCTTGGCAGGTAAAGAGGGTGGACGTGGGAAAAACTATAATATGCGCTGGATGGGTTGTATGATTGCTGATTCGCATCGTGCTTTGTATAAAGGCGGGGTGTTTATGTATCCGGCAGACCAGAAAGAGCCGAATAAACCGGCAAAATTACGCTTGATGTATGAAGCCAACCCAATGAGTATGCTAATTGAGCAAGCAGGTGGGCGCAGTATCACCGGCGATAAAAATATTTTGGATATCCAACCTGAGGCGTTGCACCAACGGATTCCTGTGATTATGGGGTCAAAAAATGAAATTGACTATATTGAGTCGCTTCACCAACAATCTTAGAGGTATCAGTGCGCTATTGTAGTTCAGTGTCGCCTCTCCTTACTAAACACTTATGATTGTTCGTCGCATACCAAGTTTTCGCCATCTTTTCTTTATTAAGCAAGGTTCAATTGTTCCGCAAATACTGCCGATAATCATCGGTATTTTGTTATTTTCATTGTTGGTGATAGTAGTCGATCGATATTTGTTTAGATTGGTTCATCTAAGTTTTACGCCAATGAGTGTTTTTGGAATTGCGCTGTCTTTGTTTTTGGGGTTTCGTAATAATGCTGCGTATAACCGTTGGTGGGAAGCGCGTATGCTGTGGGGACAGCTGATTGCTGATTGTCGTAGTTTGGTGCGTGAAGTTCAATTGTTTGTTGATGATAATAAAACGCAACAAGACTTA
>JBKEAL010000127.1:0-34303 GCA_047972195.1 Parachlamydiaceae bacterium | reverse complement strand
GCACCTTCGGCAAGTTTTGCGCCAAGAGAACGGGTTCATCGCCGCAAAGTGAAGCGGGATGCATCTCTCCGTTGTCTTTGCTCAAAACAAGGGGCAAAGAGGATCTTTCTGCTTGGGAACGATAGCCCCTGGATAAAATCGCCAGCTCTGCCTCATGCTGAAATTCCTCAGCGATCATGAGCGTAGCAGGTGTTTTCCCTGTACCACCGGTAGTTATATTGCCGATACTTATCACCAGCGGAACCGGAGGTGTATAGCAGCGCAGCCAACCGCGGTCGAAGAAGCTATTTCTGATTGTAACAGCCAGCTGAAATGGCAAGCTCAATAGCCATAAAAACCCTCGAAGGCACGATGGGAAGATCCCTCGTCTTTTTTTCTTGATCACGGACAATAAATATAATTCAAACGTCTTGATGCTCATGGTTTAGCTAAAGGACTGTTTCAAATGTTGCTTCCGGGACCGATTTCTTGGCGGCGCTGAAAAACAATAGCGCCTCAACGGCTTCGATTAAAATATGGATGGCCGCCATATGCGCTTCCTGGATGCGATCTGAAAAAGGAAAGCCATCGACAATCCACTCCAAATCTGCTGTTCCTCTCAACTGTCCGCCTGTTTTTCCAAGAAATGCTACAGTGTGCAATTCAGCTTTAGAGGCAGCCTCAAAGGCTTTAATCAAATTCATCGAGTTTCCACTCGTTGTCAGGCCGATGAAAACATCTCCCGGACGACCATGCGCTTCCACGCCCCTTGAAAAGATCTGATCAAACCCTACATCGTTTCCAACGCAGCTTATGTGCGCGGGATCTGCTAGAGCAATCGCAGGCAAAGCTCTTCTTTTATTTCTAAAAAAGCCTGTCAACTCCTCAGCAAAATGGAGGGCATCCGCTAAGCTTCCGCCGTTGCCCGCAATCAAAATTTTATTGCCTCTGCGGAATGCATCGGCGATCAGACGCGCAGCGCTTACTAAAAACTCCTGACATGCAGGCTCTTGTAATTTTTTTGCGGCCTCAACGGCTGACTGGGCTGATGCTTTGATTAATGAATCGACCATAAATTTCCTAACGCTCCAAACGATTATTAAGAAAAGCCAAATTAAGTTCTATAGCAAAGGTTACAAATCTCCGTTTAGAGTTAACTTTCTTATTCTCAAAGAATTCCATATAACTGCCACGGAGCAGAGCGTCATCAAAACACAGGAAACAAATGGAGAGATCTGCATGGGCAAGAGAAGATATAACGCTCCGGAAGCAAGAGGAACGAACAAAATATTGTAAATGATTGATAATCCGATATTTAACCTTGCAATTTCCAGGGTGCTCCGGCTTAAATCGCGCAATTTTACAATCTCCTTCAGCTCCGGTTTAATCAACGTGACTGCAGTTTGTCCGCCCTTAAATTTAACGCCCGGACCCAAGGCGAGTCCCACATCAGCAAGCAACATGGCCGATGCATCGTTTTCACCGTCGCCTGCCATCGCCACAATATGCCCCTCTTTCTCCAACCTCTTGATCAAGGCCATTTTATCCTGTATGAGCAGATCGCTTGCAATCTCCTCGAGATCCAATCGCTTGCCTATGGATAAGGCAGCCTCTTTGCTATCTCCGGTTGCTAGAACCACTTTTATTCCTTTACTCTTCAACCTATGCAATGCGCGTTCTGCCGTGTAACGCAAAGGATCGATGACGGCTAAAAATCCAATCGCCTTATCTTCCATCGCGACAAATGAAACGGTCATGCCCTCTTTCTGAAGTTTTTCTGCCTCTTCGCTCAACGCGCCCGATTCGATCCCCAGTTCCTCTAAAAACACTTGGTTGCCTACGGCAATCCGCGAGCCTTCCACTCTTGCTAAGACTCCCTTCCCTTCAAAAGTCTGGAAACTAGAAGCCTTCATCAATGGAATCTGTTTTAACTTAGCGCCCATTACATAGGATTGTCCCAATGGATGAGGGCTGGAAGACTCAACGCTTGCACCCCAACGGAGCACCTCATTTTCCGAAAAAGGAAATTGTGCGTGGATTTTTGTCAGAAGAGGCCTTCCTTCTGTTAATGCGCCCGACTTGTCGATTACGAGTCTATCCGCTCTATCCATTTTTTCCAGCGCTTCTCTTTGATGGATTAATATTCCATTTGAAACGCCCAAAATCACTCCTGCGGTTTCCGGAAGAGGCACAGAAAATGCCAAAGCTGCGGGGCTCGCAATTAGAAGAACAGAGATCGCGCGATAAACTGCTGTATAATAGGAAGCTCCAAAAGATAGTGAGAATAGAAAAGAGCTCAACGCAAATAATAAAGTTACCAGAATAAAGATCGCCATGGCGCGGAACACTTTTGCCTCAAGCGGAGTCCGACTATTGGCTGCAGAAAATACTAATTGGACCACTCTTGCGAGAAGAGTTTCTTCTCCGATACGTTCCACAGACATCCTTAAAGGCGTATTGCCATTCAAACTGCCTTGATAAATGATATCATTTGCCCTTTTATAGATCGGAAGATGCTCACCTGTTATGCTGCTTTCATTAACCCAGGATTGTCCTTCGACCACCACTCCATCTGCAGGGATGTGCTCATTAGGCTTCACGCTCAAAATATCTCCGGCCTTCAGATCATCGATCGCGACTTTTCGTTCTTCCCCTTTTTCCAAAACTAAGTGACCGGTGCTAGGCACGAGCCCCTTTAACTTCTCAATTTCCTCAAAAATCCGCTTTTTAGCCCCCTCTTCAAGTAGAAGTCCCGCCAGAATTAAAATCATGATCAAAGAGCTGGGTTCGAAAAAAAGAGCACGCAAAGAAAGGGCTTCGGAAGTATCGCTATGTGCAAAGTAGTTCAAAAACTCGAATGTGCTGTAAAGGTAGGCCAGCAAGACTCCTGCTGCTGTTAGCGTCATCGTATTAAACTTAAAAGTGATGAACGACCCGAGGCCTTTCTTCATGATAAAAAGACCCACCCACCATATAGCCAGCGTAGATACCACCATTTCTACTAAACCGATCGCGAGCACAGGAATGTAATTGAAAAGCTTATTTGAAAAAGCATGCAAGAGAATAGCGGGAATCGACAATAAAATGGCTGTTAGCAGCTTTTTAGTGAGTTCTTGCGTCGTCAAATCTCCGCCGTAACTCCCGCGGTTCGCGGTCAATTCTAGCTTCACACCACAAATAGGGCATAGACCGAGATTTTCTTTTTTTATCTCCGGGTGCATCGGGCAAGAATACACCTTGGTTTTCATAAAAATCATAACTTCAACACCTTGCGCGTAATATCGGCTATGCTAGAATCATCTGCGTACCTGGCTCGTAAAACATCATATTCTTTCTTGGAATAAATTTCCCAAAACCCCTCAATCGGGTAGTAGTTTTGACTATAGAGCATCTTTTTCCCACCCACTTCAACTGTTTTACCCTCAAGATCTTTTACTACATCAGAAGCTGAACACCCAAAGGGAATTCCGTAAACTCCTACGTCAAACATTAGCTCTTTCTTTTTCGTGCGGTGAGGCGAGAATATTTGCGGTTTATCCGTTGAGAAAACAGGGCAAATCCACAAGGGGGTGATTTGATAATTGTTTAATACGTATTTGATCCACTTTAATGCCGCAGTTTTTGGGATGTAAAAATCCTGCACAACTACTTTCCTCTCAAAAAAGCTCTCACCGCCTTTATGAAGGCTTTTATATAGCGACTGACTATCCAGAAACCAACCAAAGAGCGCACGATATAGAAAGCCTGGATTTTTTGGCTTCACATGGGGAAGAAGGGAGTGCGAGGGGCAGCCCCATTTATGCAGCAAGTAGTTGGCTAGCACAGGAAGATAAAGACCATATCCGGCCATCCAAAACGCGCCTCGATCGTGACGGAATAGATAATCTTTGATAGCAATCGATTCTACATAAGAATTTTTGTCTTTAACTACAGCATCAACATGAGAGTAAAACCACTCAGAACAGGTAGAGGATAGGTATAGACGGGGAAGTTTACCTGCAGAGGCCTTGTCGATCGGTTTTGCATAGACGAGTACAATGCGATGTTCTGAAAAAACAAGCCCTTCAACAGGCACTTCTGACCGTGCCATTGCCTCTATTGCGACATCGAGCTTGGAAAATGATTCGTAAAACAATTCCATAAAGCCGGGCGCAGGGATAAGCTCAATTTCAGCCTCCAGGATTGACCCCAGAGCGCCATAAGCACCTGATACTCCATAAAAAAGATCGCTATTTTTCTCCCGGGATGCTTCGATTACCTCTCTTCCATTCCAAATCTTATAGGCCATGCAGCGGTCGTTAAATTGGCCATAGAGGCCGGAACTACTTTCAATCGCAGCTCCTGCTATCGCGCCGCCTACTGTAATCCCTTTAAATTCAGGAACCACGGGCGGCATCCAACCTTGAGGAAGAAGGGCATCTGCAAGCTGCTCCATAGTTACTTTTGCGCCGACAATTGCCTTCCGCGATTTAAAATCGCAGCTGATAGCCCGAGTCATTGGCTCCAAAGACTCAGGAATTTCCAATCGCTGATAAGCCTTTGCTCGCAATAAATTAGAAGATCGCTCCATGAGCACATCCTATCAAAATCTGCCTAGGTTGTACATAATCAACCACAATGCTAGATTAAATTTAATGTTAGGCACTATTTTTTCTATTCTTGTAGCAGCTGTACTAGTCATTTTCGAACATCCACCTCACCCTCTCCTACTCCAATATTTTTTCGCTTCATTCAGCGCGCTATTTTTTCTAGGAGGGCTTCTCCTATTTGGCGGAGCTTATAGCGCTCTCCAAAAAGGAGAACAAAACAGCATTCCCAAGTTGATCCAACTTGTACGCGAAGATATTCAATTGAAAGCCGCTTTGATTTTTACTTTGGTTCTTCCACTCCTGACTCTCTTTCCTTTATTCGATAGGCTTTATCCTATTGCCATTGTGCTCTTAGGCATAGGAATCGACGCTCTCCGTAGGATCCTGTACAGAATCTTAGACCATCTGAATCCCTTTAAAATTGTGGAGTTCCTCAAAAAAGACATTAAAGAGATCATTGCAAAAGATCGCGATGCTGAACTATGCGAAGCGATCGATTCGCTGTCCGATTTAGGCATCAGAGCCATCATTAGACACAATTCAGCATTAGCCAATAAAACGATCGATGCTCTCGAACAGACAGGTGAGCAGTTCCTCCGCGCAGAAAAGAGCATCAGCCGCCCTGTGCAAACTCCTGATTTAAAAATGGAAGGCATCAAGGACACATTAAGTTTTGTCCTGATCTACCTGCTACAAAGCCTTGAAGGGTTATTCAAACAAGCTCTCGATCGGAAGTTGGAATTTGTCTTAGGACATCTCATTACGACCTATGTAAAGCTGATTACATTTTCGGCAAAGACAGATTTAAGCTTGGCTATCTACCCTCTCCTTTTTACAGGAAAACTGACTCAAGAAAGCCTGGACAAAGGCTTTACAGATATAGGCAATAAGGCCACAGCTGGTCTGGTAGAGGCTGCTAAAACGATCCCTCAACTGAAAGACATTGCTTATTTAGACATCAAACCATTTTTCATCACTTTAGTGACCATTTTGGACACTACAGCCAAAAGTCTGTTTAGACACGACAAAGCAACCAACATCTCTGTGCTAACGACTCCGTTTTCCGCTCTCAAGACGCTTTTTGAGTCAGAGCCTTTAAAATCCCATCAAGACGCTCGAACCGTCGTGATTCAGATTGAAAAGGTGATAGCCGAATTCCAAGCCTTGGACAACCTTCTTAAGACAATGCCACCCCTTCCCAACCTTTCTGAAGTAGCTGAAAAGGCTTAATCCCCGTTGTCAACAATTTGCTCATACATTACCATTTTGGCACAACATGCCACCTATTTGCCAAAAACCCGATGATTTGCGATTTAATCAACAAATCCGCAGAGATTTAGATGTCTTAGCTGACTTTGAGAGCCCTCGACGTTTAAAAATCACAAAACAGGGCTTCAAGAGCGTTTCACGCGTCCACGCCCTATTTCAATCACTTAAAGGGAAAATAGGGCTGACCAATGCATGCGCCTCGTCATTAGTAAACTATCATGCCCGTAAGGTGCTCTACGAAGTGCGTCTTGCCGGAATCGATAACTTTTCTGACACATTAGAGCTAATTAAGGAGAATCAGGCCCTTCACCAACAACACAAAAAAATAGCCACCTTATTCAAGCGAAATATGAGAAGCGTGGAAACCGTAAAGCAAGATCTTATTCAGGAATTCACAGAGATAAGACCCTCATTTTGGAGGCTCCATTGCACCCATCCTGCACATTTTGATCCGAACCAATTTGGAGTTTCGTCTTTATACAAGTCTATGGCTGGCATTTCTCCATCCGATGCAATCCACTATTTTTCTAACCTGCTCAATATGAATCTGACAGATCAGGTCACCACACACCAGTTCCGATCGAGTTTTGGACGCTATTTGGAAAATCGAACCATCCCTGTAGAACTCAGGGCAGACGTAGCTGCCATTAAAATGAAAATCGCTCTCGCTCAATTTAGAGTCCATCGGTTGAATGACGATCATCGAGAGATCGTACGTCAATTCGACGTCAAAAACTGGCCCCAAGACTTAACCTGCCGTTTATTTGACCAATTGATTGACTGCGGCGACGTTCAGAACTTCATTGCCTTATACCGCAAAGCGGTGGAAGCGGATTTTCCAAGAGAAGTATATCGACCCCATTTCATCAACCTAGCCCTTGTCCATAGAACTGAGAGAATCCCATTAGTGACTCTTGCATTTGAAGATGTAACCTCCGATGAAGTAACACATGAACTTGCCAACGCTTACTTCGCCCTATATCCAAGCAGGCAATATAGACTGCAGAGTTTCTTTCGCATCAGACAAAAAGCGCCGCAAGCTCTAGGCACTATCATAGCGCCTTGGGACGCCTTTACAACCTCTGAAGAGGTTCTAACAGGCCAAAACTGTTGCCTAAACAATGAAGATTTAAAGGAACTGTTTAGGGCATATCGCGAACGCAGTCGCCAAGAAGCCCTTCAGATGTTAGAGTCCATCAGCGTATTAAAAAAAATCACCTTTCAAGCAAATTCCATCAGAGAAAACGCTCTCAATAAATTCCGCATAGGCTTTCTCAATGCCGAAACCGATGAATACCGCGCGACTTGGCTAACCCATTTCCTTACCTTGCTATCTGAAAACAAGGGCTACAATGAAGAGCTCCAGAAAGCAATCAGAAGGATTTTGGTGCGATCTAGTGTATCAGACAATATCGAGCTTTTAGAATTCATCCTCACTTGGACTGGCCGCAATGATAGCTACAAGGATGAGCTCCAGAAAACGATTAGAAGAATTTTGGCGAGATGCAACAAGTCAGACAATACCGAGCTTTTAGAGTTCATTCTTCCTTGGACAAATCTCGAAATGATCGCAGAATATGGAAACAGCTTAGGAGCCTATCTCGAAAGATTGCCATTGCACAAAGACAGAAAGCTTGAACTCATCGACAAGTTACTGAAGATCTGCCCTCACCCCTACCTTTACTTTCTCAAAGGAGAATGGCTAAACTCCATTAAAGAAAATGAAAGACTTGCGGCCTACCTTTGGGCTTACACCCTGTCCCCAGGGAACAGCATGGCTCCACCCAAAAAGAAATTTTACGAGAGAGTTTGTCTTGTAGACGATGTCGCAACTGTTAATGATATCGATCTATATCGGACGCTCGCAATCGAAGCTGGTTGTCACCCAAATAGCAATGACCTTCCATCTCAATTAGAAACGCCACCCTAAATTTAAATTGTCTTAAAATATGCTCTTGGAGATACTCCAGAAAACGCGTTCGCTTCCACCTGGAAATTAACTAATCAAGGTCCAATTGTTGCTACATGGTGTTGCGATTATGGGACAAGAAAACCTTAATATATTCAATTAAAGACTAAAATGAATCAACCTACCCACAAAAGCCGATTGCTACTTTTGGATAGGTTATGGTGTGCAAATTCACTTCTTGCGGCAGAGGAGTTATTACCTTTATGCAGTAACTCCAAAGCTATTCGGAAGCTTGCACTTATGCGTGTTTTTTCAGCAATATCAGTTGTCACGGAACTTTTAGGCCTATTTTTAATTTTATATGGGGCAATGTGGAGTCTGCCCATTTATTTTTTATCGGGTGTGTGCATTAGGATCGCTAGCAATCTAGCTGCAGGAACACTTCTCAACCGTACTGGTGCATGGTTGCATTTTTGGTGGACAAAAAGAATAGAGATGCTTCGCAAATATCAACGAGAACTGAGTGCTCCATTGAGCATGAGAGGGTTTACCGATGTAGAAATTCAAGGAATACCTCTTCTTCCCAATGAACTTTATAACTGTGAACTCAATAGTTACCCACACGCGCTATATTTGCACTTTTTCACTCCCTTAGTATGCGCTACAGCTCTGGCCTTGCATGGCGATTTCTTCAGTTCTTTAATCATCGGAATACTAGGAATTTCTGCGATGCCCTTGGGGTACATGTTTTATAAGGAATTTCGCTTTAGGCAGCTACGTGAGCAAAGACTAGCCCAAACTGCTAAAGCATATAATTACCTTGAAAATAGCGTAAGAAAACATGTTAATCTTACTTTCTGTGTAAACGCAATCTCCCAACTGCCGTTAGCATTATTCACTATTTTGTTTGTTATTGGAGCATCTTCATCTGTTTTTGCAAACTATTTAGCGTTTACCTTGGGATTAGCTGGACTTTCCGGACTTCTTGCATTTCAAAAATTGCGAGTTAGCTCCCAACAATCCCTCGATAATGCCACAAAATTGCTTCATGCCCTCAATGGAAGGGAATTTCTATTCTCGAAAGCAAGCTGGGATTATCACATCAAACTTTCGCTTAATCCCCCTTCCAAACATTCCTTATGTAATGGTTTAGTTTTAGAAAATTTTATTCCAACTCTGCATCTAACTGAGAATAGTGATTTCGAACCGCTTACTCTTTCAATCTCTTCTGGAGATATCTTTCTACTGCAAGCGCGCTCAGGTTATGGTAAATCCTTATTTCTTTTAGCACTTCTCCATATCATTGATCATAAAGGAGGCGCTTATCTCATTAAAAACGGGCATGCCCTCAATGTTCATGAGTTGAGTCAAAAAGTATGGCAGGATGGCGTGATTTATGTGAGGGAAGCCGACTTTGCTCCTTCGGTTCTTTTGGTTGATATATTTGGATATGTTCTTAGGGCGTTCTTAGACCACCTTCTGATAAAGTGCCAGAAAGATTTTGGAATTGACTTGACCCTTCTTGCTTGGGAAGGCAGTGGCAATTTGATGGAAGAGGAAATTCAATCTCTTAATAATGTCGTCCGTTGTTTGTTTCGTTTGGCAGTGCTGCCTATCCTTGTTCAAATACGTGAAGAACGAAAAGAAATCCTCAAAAACATACTAGATCAAGGATTCAATAACGAATCCTCTATTCACCCAGAGAGAGTGTTCTGCACTTTATCTTCAGGAGAACAGCGACGATTTGTAAACCTTCTAACAATTGAAACTGCTAAGTCAAACCCTAACGCAAAACTCGTCTTATTTGACGAGCCATTAGCCCATCTCGATTGTACGAACATTCAAAATCAAATTGGATTGCTCGCCAAACTGCAGAAAGAAATAAACCTTCCAATTCTGATCATAAGCCATCACCATTTAGACGAACTTCAGAAATCGTTAGTTACTTCGCCCAAGACAGCTGAAATGGTTGCCCCTTAAAAACTAATTTTTATATGCGCTGACGAGCTGTCGAATGCTTTGAATCATGCCAGGATATTTTATCCATGTTGCGATGTCTCTTGGAAGATAAACCCTTACTTTCTGTTCTTCAGCAGACTTCTTAGGCCTGCCCGCACCCATTCTTTTACCGCCATGACCTGCTGTCTTCTTTTCCATTAAAGGAGCCAGCTGATCTTGCAATCGATGCTTAATAAATTCTTTGAGATAAAGCGGATAATTCTGGATGACTTCTTCTTCAGAATCTCCCGAATACTCCACAGGATAGAGATCGTGATAATATACCCAAGCCTTAAATTCCTTACTAAACCAGGGCTTGATTTCTCCGATCTCCTTAAGAGCTATCTTCAAATGTCTTTCTATTTCATTTTTTTCTTCGGCGGCCATGTAAACCCCTTTTCTTTAAAAATTCTCTCAACTTTATGAACGCTATAGGCAACGACTTCTTCTTTTGTGTTCTTACCGTGTGCTATCTTAATTGCGCAGAGAAATGCATTGTTTTCGTCATACAAATTCCAGTCGATCCCGCCTTTTTTTAGAGACCAACCCACAGTTTTTAAATACTGCAAAAATAGCTTTATTTCGAGTGGCTTATACACCATGAGACTCTTGCCCTCTTGATATTATTTTAACCTAAATAGGATATTTTTTCAAGATTGTACGGATAAAAAACTTGATTTTCAAGGATAATTTTTCAACTTTTTAGCAAAAAGCCGGATTCCACTGAGGTTAGTAGTACTATTATTTTGACATGATAGTTTATTGTTAAAATTGATCAATTAATTATATATCACATATAATTCGAGTGCAATTAATGTAGTTTTAAAAGAGGACAATGCAGCCTACTCATTCAAAAAATCATAGATATTTAGATGATGCTAAGGTTCATTCTCCCCCGAAACGCGTCAAGCTTTCTCCTACTAAAGAAAATGAACTCTATGACGATCATATCGTAGTCTCCAAGAGGAACTTAAGGCAAAGCCCTAGCGCTAAAGTTCCTCAGGGTAAAATACCCCCTCTTCGTTTGGATAAAACACTGTCCTATGTGAATAGAATGGTAAAAGGTGCAGCTGAAATCATCAAACGCACCCCGCCGCCTAAGACCCAAAGAACACTGGTTGGCAAAATTTCGGAAAAAAGTTTGGTAGAAGAGACGAGAAAAAGTAACAAGCGCATCTCATTAACGATGAAGAAGATGATCGGTTCCGGTTTCTTTGGCAATGTATGGTACGCCAAGATGAAGGAATCGCGTTTATTGGATCCATCCCTATTTTCATTAGATCAACAAGAAATTATTCCTAAAAAGAAAGTGGCGGTCAAAGGCTTTGATAATGATTATGACCGTGAGTTGGCTGTTGTTGAAAATTTAATCGCAGATAACCCCCCGGGCGTTCTTCGTATACACGGAATCATGCATTATGGGATCGCAGATCAACCGCATCTTGTGATGAAATTTTGCAATGGGGGAACAGCACACGACTTCCTGTATTGGAATGTAGATAACAAACGCGCTTGCTATGGAAAAGTTATTGAGATGATGGGCGCCCTCCGCTCCCTTCATCAAGCCGGCTACTGCCATCGCGATATTCACGAAAAGAACTTCTTAACCCATGTGAAAATAAAAACCGGTGAAGAAAGCCTTTACCTTTTAGATTTTGGACATGCCGCTCGATTGACTCCCGGAGTGAAAGAAATTAAGCCGATGCGCAGTCGTGCGATCTACATGTTGAATTCTCCACGCATAGTGAAACAGATGTACGACGAAGCGCAACAGAGCAACAATTACGTCGCGTATGGGCAGTATCTGGATGCTCATGCCATGGAAATTGACGGTTATCAGGCAGGGATGATGTTGTTCCGTGTGGCTGTGGCTACACGTCAATTCCCCTTGCTACCCGCCATGGATAATCCGCTACAAAGACAACTAGTCGAAACTATAGATCTATCCTTCAATGATCCAGCGCATCCGTTCGATGCTTACCAATATTTGGCCCATAACCATCCTGAGATACCCGAAGAAGTGGCTTTAGTGATAGCCGGATTATTGACGCAGGAGCCCACTATGCCTTTAGATCAAGCCATAGACGCCTTGAAAAGCTATATTGAAAGAGCTTAATATTGAGTGCACCTTTTTAGAAAATTAAGAATAGGAACAGCGAGCATGTGCACCTGCGTATATTGGATAAAATTGATCGCAATACTCAAAAACAATTAATCCATCAGGATCAAAACCTAAAGCCAATGAGCGACCATAGAGAGTCGCTGAAGTACCAACGTTACATTCATCAAATCGGAAGAGTTCTATACCTGTTTTGATACGGTGCATTAACAAAGAAAGAGTTAGGTCTGTCAATGACATGGAAGAAAGAGGAGGGAAATGAGCTGGAGATGTAGTCTCTCTCGACGACGGGAATTTCTCATGAAAGATCCAATGAGAATGATCGATAGCAGGTTCGTTCGATAAGTCATACATCATTGGGCGGCAGTAAATAACGTCTTTACCCTCTCCCTGAACAGGGCTCTTCGCCCATTTACCCACATTATCAAGCGACGTAGGCTCTTCGACTGTCTCTCCACTTGCTTGAGTAAACCTAAGGCTTTTAGGGGCGAATGTAAGAAACGTTCTGCCCTCTTCGAAATTGATCAAAAACCCTAATGGGATGGGCAGCTCAGGCCCGCAATCGCCTTTGAAATAGTGTTGATAATCGCTCTTCCCAACAAAGTGAGGTGCTAAAAGTTCCTGCAATAATCGACGAAATGGTTCGCTCAAAGCAACCTGTCTCCACGCTTTACAGACCAATGAAATCGAATGAAAAGTTTTCGGAGATTGTACACAGAGAGGCGCAAGTGCATGAATAAAACCTACTCGAGGCCCTGGTTCGAGAACTCTTTGCTGATTAAGAAGACCTACCGGACGAACCATAGATGACTCCTAGTTTATCTATTAAATACAAAAAGTATATCACAAGATTAAAAACTTATCCAGTTTATTTCCAGGCAGTTCGAAAAGGAGCGATGAAGGTTAACTCTTCTTTTGTGATGGGGTGAGGGATGCGGAATTCGCGATGGTGCAATGCGATGCCTTGCGGCCAGCTTTTCGTGCTGCCGTACTTAACGTCGCCTAAGAGTGGATGTCCGATCCAGGAAAACTGGGCGCGGATCTGATGGTAGCGGCCTGTGTCGAGAAGAATCTCGAGTTGCGAGTTGCCGTTTTCTTCTTTTAAAACTTTATAGCTCAGCAGGGCTTCTTTATCTCCGCCTTGAAGGGCGCGGTGTTCCCCGTGGAGCATAAAATGGCGGAGAGTGCCCTCTTTTTTCTTTAGGATGCCCTCTACCCAGCCAACGTAACATTTATAGACCGTTTTATCGCGGATCGATTTTTGTAAACGGCTTAAAGCTTTACTTGTTTTGGCAAAGACCACAACGCCGCTAACCGGTGCATCGATGCGGTGGATGGCGTGGAGATAGACTGCGCCGGGCTTTTTGTCGCGAACTTTGATGAACTCTTTTGCAAGCGTTTCCAAAGCCTCTTCATGGTGAAGCGAGGGCTGCGTTGCCAGTCCTGCAGGCTTATTGAAGACGATCATATGATTGTCTTCGTAGAGAATCTCTAGCATGCTCTCTGCCTGTGCACTTCGTAGAGAAGGATGACAGTGGCCATAGCAGCGTTCAATGAATCGGCAACGCCGCACATAGGGATTTTAACGCGGAGGTCTGCCTGGTTCATCCAAAGCTCGCTTAAACCCAGCTGCTCGGTTCCGATAGCTAGTGCCACAGGCTTCTTCAAGTCGGCTTTTGTGTACTCAAGGGTTGCGTGAGGTGTGGCTGCCAATATGGAAATGCCGTGGTCTTTTAAAAACTGAATGGTCTCTTCGCTCGTTGCTTCAAAAACCGGCACTGTGAATAGTGTGCCGACGCTAGCCCTTACGACGTTGGGATTATAGAGATCGGTGCAGCGGTCGCATAAAATCAGGCCATCAGCGCCCGCGGCGTCGGAAGATCTAAGGATCGTCCCTAGATTTCCAGGCTTTTCAATCGCTTCCGCAACGACCAGAAAAGGTGGGCGATCTTTTAGCAAAATCTTTTCCAGATCTTTCAATCCGCGTTTAATCTGCGCTGCAACCCCTAAAAGGCCGTCCGGCCGATCGCGGTAGGAAATTTTGCGGAACACATCTGCAGAGCATGGAATCAATTCAGCGCCATTAGCTTGAAGGCCATCGATCAAGCTCTGCTCATTTTCCCCTAAAAACAGCTCGGGGCAATAATAAAGCGCTTTTGCCTGATGATGCGTTTCATGAAATCTTAAGAGCTCGCGATACCCTTCGATGAGAAATAGGCCCGTTTCATCGCGAGCGCGCCGATCGCGCAAACGGATCAGTTCTTTGACTTTTGTATTTTGTAAACTAGTAATCATTTGGTAAACATTTTACAGACAATAATGATATAACTCACCAAAAACTATATTGGTGGCGCGTTCGATAATTGTCTTACGAGACCCATGGATCATCAGTTTTAACACCTTGGGAGGCGCGCTCTTTCGTTTAATGGCGGCGAAGACAGTGCCGACCGGTTTTTCGGGGGTTCCTCCATCGGGGCCTGCGATGCCGGTGATAGCTACAGCACAATCCACCGTCATTTTTTCTAAGACGGCTTCTGCCATCTTCAAGGCAACCTCTTCTGATACGGCGCCCTTTTCCTGAATCAAATGAGCAGGGACGCCTAAAAGAGATTCCTTCCATCCGTTGGAATAGACGACAAGGCTTCCCTGAAAATAGTGGGAGGCTCCGGGAATTGCTGTCAGCCGGGAGGACATCGCGCCCCCGGTGCAGGATTCAGCCATCGCCAGTTTGAGGTTCTTTGCAATGAACAACTGATGGACTGCCGTTTCTACTTTGCCATCTGCCGCGTCGAAGAAATGGTCTTCAAAAACTGTGGAGATACGCTCTTTGGCTTTGTCGACTTCACTGACTTTGCCGCTTAGATTTACGGACACCAAGCCATTTCTGGGGTAGATCCCGATATGGAGCTCGGGATATTCCTCTTTGATTTCTCGAAGCAGAGGATCGACGGATGATTCATTTAGATGGAAAAAATGCAGACTGGTTTCATAGCGCCTTTCAGCAAGTTGGAAGTTAGTTTGAATAAATGGGATGACCTGTTCAGTCAGTAGCGCTTCCATTTCATAGGGAACGCCCGGCAATAAAATTAGGGTCGATTGACCAGACGATAAGGCTAGTCCAGGAGCGGTCCCTTGAGCATTCCGAAAGAGAAGCGCCTTTTTGGGCTGCGTGGATTGATTTTCTATGGAAGCGTGATTGCCATACTTGCCCAGAAGAAAGCTCTTGAGCTCTTCGTTAACTACCATCGGCGTATCAAAAAGCTCTGCAGCAACTTGACGCGTGAAGTCGTCTAAAGTCGGCCCCAACCCACCTGTAGCGATCACAAGCGGTGCGCAGGACATGCTCTCGCTTAAACCTTCCGATAACGCTGAAGACTCATCCGGAAGGGAAATTTGCCTTGTCACGTCGATGCCCAGCTCGTGCAGTTTTCGGCTGATGAACGCCGCATTGCCGTTGATGATGTTGCCTGCCAACAGTTCGTCGCCGATAGAGATCACTTCTGCATGAAGATTCATAATTTTAAATTTCTCCCGGCAAGTTGAGGCATTGTTTTTGCTTCATTTAGGCACTCTTTTCCAACTCTTGCGGGGTGATTCAACGGCCCATCCAGCGTAATAAAAGGCGTCGGCACCGTGCGCGAACGGGAAAAGCTCTGCAATTTTTTAAAGAGTTCGCAATTGGGAAAGCGTTCTCCCTGCACTTTAACAATTTCTAAGGTATTTGGCTCTTGAAATAGTTGCGGAAAGCTAAAGAGCAGGCCCCAGCCCATGCTGTCAGTTGAGAGAGCCATTTCATGGAATTTTCCATCTCTTTCAGAATAGTTGAGCCAATAAGGCTGCACTTGGACTACAGGAGCTTTTGGCCTCACCAACACTCCGGTTTCCACCGCCCTCACCTCGATGTGTTTCACATCATAGGTCCACGCTGTGACCAACTTTCGGTCGGGATTGGGAGCCTCTCCGTTCATCAAACGATTAAAATACTCTTCATAAAGTGCTGTGAACTGGGAGGGAGCCAGCACTTCCAATCCTTCCTTGAAAACGCCGCTTAAGGGCACGAGAAGAACCTCTCCCAAGAATGCCAAAAGATCGTTCAGTTCATGTACGTTTAAGAAAAGAGGCAGTTTAAGCCACTTTGTTGCCTGCATAATTTTGCTTCCAGGAAAGGACTATATAAAGAAGTACGCCGCAAAAAATAGAGCTGTCCGCTACATTAAATACGGGATAGGAATACCCCCACAGAGCGAAATGGAACATGTCCACGACGTGGCCATAAAAAAAGATATCCAACACATTGCCTAAAGCCCCTGCAATGATCAAGGCGAGGGCATAGCGATAGGCTCCTTCTGCCCTGCGGTAGTAGACCATCAAAAAAGCGATCAGCAAGAGCCTTACGAGGAGCAAAATAAAGGAATAATCGGAAAAAGCGCCCCAGGCTGCCCCTTTATTCGTGGCATGAGTGATCGAAAATTCGATCCCAAGAAAATTCTTGAAGACCGGCACTCCGCCATAGGGATACCATGGAAGAGATTGGGTCATCAAAGGAAGTGTAGCTTGGGTCCAAAACTTTGAAACGATGTCAATGGCCAGAACAAGAACAGCAAAGATCAAAGGCACTAAAGCAAACCTTTTTCATACTTCTCTTGCGCTTTTACCGTAGTCGTTGCGTAGGGAACAGCTTCCAGACGCGCTACAGGGATCGGCTCACCGGACAGGTCGCAAATGCCGTATGTCTCTTCATCGATCTTTTCCAAAGCGCGGTCGATTTGGCGAAGAAGCCCCACTTCTTTTTCCGTCAATTCCATGTTGATTGTACGGTCGAAGTCATCCGTTCCCTGATCTGCCTGATGTTGAGAGTAACCAGTTGACTGATCCGGAGTTTTAACTTCAGCAGCAGTTCCATGATATGATCTCGTCACCTGCGATCTTAAATCCAATAATCTCTTTTTAAACTTGGCAACGTCTGCTTTTTTTAATTGCATACTTCCTCCTCTGTCGATTGGATTCCTTTAATGGCATCCATGAGTTCGCTAATCTCTTTAAATCTGCGATAAACGCATGCAAAACGAATATACGCGATCGGATCCAAATCCTTCAAGTATTTCATTGCAAGCGCCCCGACCAATTCCGTCGTAATTTCCTTAACTTCCAGGTCCATCAAATCCGCCGTAATCGAAGAGGCGATTTCGATCACCTTTTCGTGGCTGACCGTTGTATGGCTGCAAGCCTTGGCCAAACCATGGATCAACTTCTGCTGCTGAAACTCCTCGAACCGACCATCCCGCTTTTTGAGTTCGATCGTCAATTCCACTGTTTCAAACGTCGTAAAGCGCTTGGAACAGTTGAGGCATTCGCGGCGGCGCCTGATCGCGTTCAGATCGGAGGCTTCCCTCGAATCCGTCACTTTCAAGTCATCGCTCTGGCAAAATGGACATCTCATGATTAGTGGGATTTTATAACAAGACGGGATTTGTGTACACTGCCTGCCAAAATCCGCTTGCAAATTAGTGAATAGTTCAATATGATTAACGCGTATATTCCTGAATTTGGAATTTCTTTAAGGAGACATGGCTAAATGCCGACTATTAACCAACTCGTAAGAAAGCCTCGCTCAGCAAAAGTGAAGCGAAGCAAGTCGCCTGCTATGAAAAAATGCCCGCAAAGACGCGGCGTTTGCATGCAAGTGAAGACGAAGACGCCGAAGAAGCCTAACTCAGCTTTGAGAAAAGTAGCTTGGGTTCGCCTCTCTACCGGTCAAGAAGTCATTGCCTATATCGGCGGTGAAGGACACAACCTCCAAGAGCACAGCATCGTTCTGGTTCGCGGCGGAAGAGTGAAAGACTTACCTGGTGTTCGCTACCACATCGTACGCGGAACACTCGACTGCGCAGCAGTTAAAGATAGAAAACAAGGCAGATCTAAATACGGCGCAAAACGGCCTAAGTAACACTAGAAAGGCGCGAGAAAATCGCCCTTCTGGTGCGCGAAAGCTCTTGTAAAAACAAAAGCTCTCACGCACACGGCCTTAAGGCCAGGTGAAGCATTAGATCTTCTGAATTATTGAAGGATCATATGTCAAGAAGAAAACGTGCAGAAAAAAGAGAAATCGCTCCGGACCCAATATTCGGCAGCACTCTCCTTGCAAAATTTATCAATAAAGTGATGATGCAGGGCAAGAAAAGCGTTGCTCGTGCCATCGTCTATGGCGCTCTGGAAGACTTCCAGCAAGCCATTAAAGCTGAAAACGCGCTGACAGCCTTTGAGCAAGCGCTTGAAAACGCAAAACCATCCCTCGAAGTTAAATCCCGCAGGATCGGTGGAGCGAACTACCAAGTTCCGGTCGAGATCCCGCACAACCGCCGCACATCGATGGCGATGAACTGGATCATCAACTTTTCTCGCGCCAAAACAGGCCGCTCTATGAGAAAAGCACTTTCCTCAGAACTCGCCGATTGCTTCAACAATCAAGGTGCGACGATCAAGAAGAAAGACGACACTCACCGTATGGCTGAATCCAATAAGGCATTCGCCCACTATAACAAAATGTAAGGGGGCGTCATATGGCAAGACCAAGTGAAGAACATTTAAAGGACGTCAGAAACATCGGGATCATGGCCCACATCGATGCCGGTAAGACGACGACAACAGAACGTATCTTGTTCTATAGCGGTAAAGTTCACAAAATCGGCGAAGTGCACGATGGTGCAGCAACGATGGACTGGATGGAGCAGGAACAGGAGCGAGGCATCACGATCACTTCAGCTGCAACTACAGTCCGCTGGTCATCGAGAGGCACAACCGCTAAAATCAACATCATCGATACGCCCGGACACGTTGACTTCACCATTGAAGTAGAACGCTCCCTCCGCGTCCTCGACGGTTCCGTTGCGGTATTCTGCTCCGTATCCGGAGTTGAACCTCAGTCTGAAACCGTATGGAGACAAGCGGACAAGTATGGCGTTCCACGTATCTGCTTCGTCAACAAGATGGACAGAACCGGTGCCGACTTCTTCGACGCGATCAAGACAATGCGCGAAAAATTGCATGCAAATGCGATCCCGGTGCACTGCCCGATCGGCGCAGAGTCCGATTTCAAAGGCATGGTCGACCTGATCAGAATGCGCGCACTCTACTTCCACGACGAAACCATGGGTGCTGACTGGGAAGAGACAGACATCCCGGCCGACATGTTGGAAAAGTGCCGAGAAATGCGCATGGAGCTATTGGAAGAACTCGCAACGATCGACGAAGAAAACGAATCCTTCATGAACAAGGTGTTGGAGAACCCCGATTCCTTGACAGCTGATGAGATCCACGCCGCCATTCGCAAAGGCGTCTGCCAGAACAAATTCAACCCTGTTCTTTGCGGATCCGCCTTCAAGAACAAAGGCGTACAACAGCTTCTAAACGCAGTTGTAGACTGGATGCCATCGCCGCTAGACCGTGGAGCGATCAAAGCGCACGTTCTCGATTCAGACGAAGAGCTGTTATTGCCTCCAGCGGACGATCAGCCTCTTGCTGCACTAGCGTTCAAAATCATGACCGACCCTTATGTAGGTAAATTGACCTACATGAGAGTGTACTGCGGTACGCTGACAAAAGGCATGACACTCTTGAATTCCACAAAAGGCACCAAAGAGCGTATCTCCCGCCTCATCGAAATGAACGCCAACAAGCGTGAAGAAAGAGATGAGTTCTTTACCGGAGACATCGCAGCGTGCATCGGGATTAAAACGGCTACAACAGGCGACACAATCTGCTCACCTGACAAGCCGATCATTCTCGAGAAAATGGAATTCCCTGAGCCCGTTATCTCCATGGCGATTGAGCCCAAGTCCAAAGGCGACCGCGAAAAACTCGCTCAAGCTCTTGGGTCCTTGTCTGCTGAAGATCCGACGTTCCGCGTTTCAACTAACGAAGAAACAGGACAAACGATCATTGCGGGCATGGGTGAATTGCACCTCGAAATCCTGCACGACAGGATGAAGAGGGAGTTTGGCGTTGAAGCTAACGTCGGTAAGCCTCAAGTTTCTTACAAAGAAACTGTCACAATCCCTGCTGAAGCGAAAACGAAATTCGTTAAGCAGTCCGGCGGTCGCGGTCAATACGCACACGTGGAGATCAAGATCGAGCCGAACGAAAAAGGCAAAGGCAACGAGATCGTCAACGAGATTACCGGTGGTGTGATTCCTCGCGAATACATCCCGGCTGTTATCGCTGGTATCACTGAAGGCCTATCCACAGGCATCTTGGCTGGATACAGCCTGGTCGACACCAAAGTAAGAATCGTTTTCGGTTCCTACCACGACGTCGACTCCAATGAAATGGCATTTAAAATCTGCGGTTCGATGGCAGTTAAGGACGCGGCAAAGCAAGCTAAGCCGATCATCCTTGAACCTATCATGAAAGTAGATGCTACAACTCCTGAGACCTGCATGGGTGACGTCATCGGCGACTTGAACCGTCGTCGCGGCCAGATCCTCGGACAGGACAACCACAAGGGAGCTGTCATTGTTCACGCTGAGGTACCTCTAAGTGAAATGTTTGGTTACTCTACTACACTGCGCTCCATGTCATCCGGCAGAGCGACTTATGTAATGGAACCAAGCCACTTTGAAAAAGTGCCTGCTAAGATCCAAGAAGAAATCATTAAGAAGTAAGGTTATAGAATCTATGGCTAAACAAGAAAAACAAACGAAGCAGGAAAAAGCCCCAAAGGCTTCACGCAAAAAAATCCGGATTCGCCTGAAAAGTTATGATCAAAGGCTTCTGGATCGCGCAACTGCAGATATCGTAGAAACAGCAAAACGCACCGGCTCAGGTGTAGCAGGACCTATCCCGCTACCTACACGCCGTGAGATCTTTACTGTTCTGCGTTCGCCCAACATCGATAGAAAATCTCGCGAACAGTTCGAAATCCGCACACATAAGCGCGTTTTGGACATCGTTGAGCCAACAGGTAAAACAGTAGATGCCCTCAAAGGCCTCGAACTGCCTGCCGGTGTTGACATTAAGCTCCAAGCTTAATTCACAAAGGGAGAGAGTGCAAACTCTCTCCCTTTTTTTGCTTACGAAGAACTCTCATCCGCAAAAAATTCCGGTTTTCTTAAAGCAAGTTAATGATTAATGAAAAGGCCGTGCTGTGATAAAATTCCACGTTTCAGGCACTAGATTTCTAGGCATATCGTTGAGAATCGCCTCTTGCAAACGCTCAAACTCCCCTCTAAGTCTCTCGAATTTCTCAACCATTCTCCTTTCACCTCGGAAAAGCACGAGTTTGACAAAGTAAAAATCATCTCGATGGCGTTGAATCTGTTGCGCCTTTTTTTGCACTTTAACAAACGCCTTATGGTTTTCTTTGGTAACATAGCCCAGTTTTCTCACGAGGGAATTGTCCAGTTTTAATCTGGAGGTATCGAGTGGAGTGTTTGTGGCGAGGGCCTCAAAGGTAGTTCCAATAAAATCATTTCTATAGGCGACGAAATCGATTGATGATAGTTGATTTGCCCTCAAACGTAATCCTTCCTTATGGGATTTCCATGAGAAAACGATAAGTCCCACACCCAAAGCTGCCATTCCCACTAATCCTGCAATCAACGCGACTGAAGAAGCAGCCAGGGCAGCACCCGCCACAACGGCCGTAGCGACAAAGAATATCGTCGTGACTGTGCCAAAAGCGGAAAAAAATCCCCCAGCAAAGGCAGCCGGGCCATTTAGAACCCTCTTGATCTTGCATACAGTCTCTTCATGAGGCAGGTAGCGTCTTGAAGAGTCATACATGCGGCGGCCAGACGCTGTCGATAGAAAGCGAGCCGTTGTTTCGATTGCCATATTTTTACCTATACTTTTAAGAAGACAAAAGTATAGCAACTTAAAATGTTGAAATCCAGAATTCTTCAAATATTGCATCCAATAGCATTTGCGGCTTCTTTTTCAGTTTTCGTTGACTCTATTAAATAGTTATCTAGAAATATGCACTATTCCCTTCAATCAAGAAGTCTGTCGCTTCGCTAATCTCTGCTTCAAAAGTCTCAAAATCATGAGATGTGAAAAAATGCCCTACAATCTCTGCAGTTTTAAAAGCATAGTTAGCTCCTAAACCGCTGAGAAAGGTCCCCGTTCCTGCAGCATCCCCTACAAGTAGAGCATTTCGCTCTTTTAAGGAAAATGATTTTGCCCTTTGCAGATAGACCTCTACATCAAGCATCAGCTTCGTCCTCCCCTCTGCGATTTGTTTTGCCAGGTATTCCCAACCGGAAGCATTGCATAATGCAATGAAATCATCCTGTGTCGCTGAATATGGCCTTTGAATAAACAGAAGATGAATGCCAGGGAAGTAAAACTTCTTGATGAAGGAATTGCCATGCTGAATATCCGGTGAAATATCTACTGCTGACGATGCATCATCTGCAGCCGGAATTAATGCAGCGCCTGCTTTTCCTTGGTTTATGAGATGAAGTTCGATGCCAAGAGTTTTCCTTAAATGGCTATGCACTCCATCAGCTGCCACCAATATATCATAAGGCATTTCGCCTGCCTCTTTTAAAATGATCACTCGTTCATTTGGTGATACATCTATAAACTCATCTTGAATCACATTGACGCCCAATTCTTGCGCTCTTTTTAAAAGCGCATTTTCTAACGCAGCGATTCTCACAATACCTATGTAATCTCCATCGACTTCAATTTTACTTAACTCAGGAATCTCTACACCCCACCTTTCAAGCAGTTGGAGAGAATGATCCAATAGAAATAATCGTTGAACCCGTTCGTATGAGTTTCGTTTTTCAACTATGGTGACAGATACATTTGCTTGTCTAGCCTCAATCGCTGTGGCAAGGCCTGCAGGTCCTCCCCCAACAATTACCACTGAATCTGCAGGTTCTACACAGACAAAAGCCAGCGTAATCAATAATAATGGCATCCAGATTTTTTTCATTTTCTACTCCTCAAGTGGAATATAAAGATGGGTGATGCGCTCTGATAGGGGGATTCTGTCATCTCCCAAGCCTATGTGTTCACAAAAAGGCGGAGCATCCGCCAAAATGATGTTAGCGGAGGGATACCATGAGGCAAAAATTCGCTGAAAAAACGATTCAACTTCGTTATAACTGCCTTTATGCACAAAGACTGCAAACCTGCCTCCCGGAAGTGTTTTCAGCCCCACTGTTCCTTTAGGCATAGCCCTTCTTTTCACAGCGACGCAAGCATCAAAGCGACACTTTGAAGAAGGCACAAATTGCGGATCATCCAATCCCATGCTATAAAAAGCCTTGATTTCATCTTTCCTGACTTGCTCTTGCTCCAAAAATGCTAGTAGCGAATCAAAGCCCTGCCATGGCGTCTCAGAATAAGGCCCCACCTTTCGCACAAACAAGACTTCTTCATCCTTGCGTTCCACATATTTTGGTGTGAGCGGAATGTGGGAACTTTGAGAAACGCGCTTGATCATCGCCTCAACGGCAGGCCGCATTGCTTTTCGAAAAGCGCGCGGCGACTCGCCCATGATCTGATTAAAAACTTTAGTAAAAGAAGAAGGCGTTTCATAACCAACATCAAAAGCAATTTCCGTTACCGCAGCATCTGTATAGCTTAGCTTTTCCGTTGCGCGCTGCATCCGCAAGCGCGTGACGTACTCAGATAGCGTTTCGCCCATGTAGGCATGAAACAACCGATGGAAATAGTAGGGAGAGATATGCGCAATCCTAGCCAAATGCTCCAAAGCAAGTTCTTCGCCTAGATGTTCTTCAATATAAACCAGTACGCGAAGAAGGCACTCCATATGGTGTAAATAAGTTTGATCCATAGTTCCTTCATGAAATGAATGCAACTATAACAACCCTAGTCCTAATAAACTTTTCCATTCTTGCCAATATTCAAGATTCGGCTGTCGTTTTTTTCCAAATTTTCCCCTCGATCAAAGTGCGGAAGGGGGGAGAAGAGAACTCCGATCGAAACTGATAGGTACCGTCAGGCTGCAGCTTGAACACTTCGTAGCCTTCCATTCCTGGTTGATCCCGAAGCTCCCAAGCGACCATATGGTCATCGTAGATCCCTTTTCCGGAGACTTTACCCATCAAATCATTTTCTAGAGTGACTTTAAATGAACCCTTTGTCAATTCTGAGATCTGCATCCGATTGCGTGTCGTCTGCTCCACCGAGCTCAACTCCACCTCTTGAAATGCCTCAATCTCGCCGGGAACTGGTTCTTGGATTGTCCAACGCGTGAAAAATGCCACCTTCTCGTCAAAGGAAGCAAAAGAGATCGAGCCCTCGCCAAGCCAAATGCCAGGTGTAAAAATAAAATGCGCCATTAGAACATGAATCTCCTGCTATACACGCTTTGCAATAACCCTAGAGCGGCCATGGTAGCCAGGCTGGAAGAGCCTCCATAAGTCACCAAAACAAGCGGCACTCCTGTAATGGGAAGAAGTCCACACATCATCCCTATATTTACAAGAATATGCATCGCCAAATAAACCGCAATCCCGGCCGACAGAAGTCTGCCGAATTCATCTTTAGCTGTTGCAGTTACCTGGAAGCTAAAATAGAGCAGGGCGTAGTAAAGGGCAAGGAGGAACATCAGCCCAATGAACCCAAACTCCTCGCCAAACGCGGGAAAAACCGAATCGGTGTAAGGCGCAGGCAGATAGCCGTTGCCGCCGAAAGAGCTTTTTTTCCATCCACTGCCGGTCAAACCTCCAATTGCGATGGCAATCACCGAAGCTTTCTGATGGTAAGTGTTGGGATCCAACCGATCGAACTGGTAATCTTTCAACACATGCGTCGCATAAGGGCGTATCTCCTCATGCGATAAAATGCCTGAGAAAATCAACCCGACAAGAATCAGCACCGCAATACCTAAAAGGCTCATCGCCTTCAAAATAGTTCTGTGGATATCTCCAAAATAAAACATCACCAAAGTAATCGGAAACAGGACGAGCGCTGTGCCCAGGTCAGGCTGCTTCAAAATGAGCAGAAAAGGGATACCAACAATCACCCCTCCCAATAAAGCCGTGCTTAGCGAGGAACAAGACGAACGTCTTCTCTCCAAAAACCAGCTTAAGGTTAATACCACAACAAGTTTTGCATACTCAGATGGCTGAAAGTTGATCCCAATTAACGGCAGTTTATACCAACGGTTCACTCTCTGGATCGAATCTGTAAAAAACAGCCCAATCAACGTCAGGAGCATGAAAATGTAAAAAAACCAGGTCCATTCTCTCAACTTGTGGTAATCAAATCCCGCAACCAGCACAAAAACGACTGCCCCAAGAAGAAAACCCTCCAATTGACGTTTCACTTGAGGCGTAAAAAATCCCTCTTCGCTAAAATCAGTGCCAAGCTCAATGGAGTAAGACGAAATGACAAGAAGACTAATTGCCATCAAAGCCAAAATGATCGGAATCACTCGAAAATCGATTCGGGATAAGGCGCGAAAACTCCACATGCAACCCATCATAACCGCGTAGGGCTATGCAGATCAAGCGCATCCATTTCGAAACGATCGATTCTACCAACAATTGGGCAAAAGCCCATACGGCAGAGCTTGATCCAATGGCTTTAACGCTGATTACGGCAGATGAGCAGACGGCGGGACGCGGACGGTTTACAAGAAGTTGGTCTTCACCCAAAAAGTGCAACATTCTGGCAACTTTCGTCTTCTTTTTGGAACACTTGCGGGATGACATCGGGAACATTCCCCAAATCCTAGCCCTTTCCGCCCTGCAAAGCTTGAAGGAAAGTAGGCTTCCCCTGAAAATCAAATGGCCGAACGACATCAATCTCTATGAAAAAAAACTGGGCGGCATCTTGTGCGAAATCAGCCAGACGAACTCCCATTGGGGCGTCATCGCGGGCATCGGGTTAAACATCAACATGCCCCAAGAAAGCCTAAAAAAGATCGACCTGCCGGCTGCCTCCCTTTTCTCAGAAACAGGACAATCCTGGGATCTGGAAGCCCTAACCCACCAATTAAGCACACAATTCGAAGAAAATCTCACGACGTTTTTAAAAGAGGGCTTTGCCCCCTTCTACCCCCTCTTCATCCAAGCCCTCCTCCATCAAAAAAACGACTCTTTGCGGTTTCACGATTTTCAAAAAATCATCGAAGGGAAGTTTTCCCAGATCAATCCCGACGGATCGCTCAACCTCATCCTCCCCGATGGCACTCCCAAACGCTGCACTTCCGGCGAGCTTATATAACGCACCGAATACCGCCCCGGAATCGACCCAATTGTATCATACTGGGTCGATTGGGTCGATTGTCAAGATTTAATTGACCCAATCGACCCAGCATGATACAAGTGGGTCGATTCATCAATGATAGATTTTTTATGAAGTATGCAGGTCAAGAATCCTCCAAACTAGAATTTAAAGAAAACCTTCCTAAAAGCTCCCAGCTTATCAAAACGGCAATCGCCTTCAGCAACATGAATGGAGGTAAACTAATCGTCGGCATCAACGACCGACGAGAAGTTATAGGAATTCCAGAGATGGAGGCCCATGAAGCGATGGAATGGATTGAAAAGAGCGTATTTGAGGCAACAGTTCCACCCATTTTACCATTAGTCTACCAGCAAAGAATCGATGGCAAAGTGCTATTAATCATGGAAGTATCTGCCGGCTTCAATAAACCCTACTACCAAAAATCCTTGGGATTAGACCAAGGCACCTTTGTAAGGTTAGGCAGATCGACAATGAAGGCTAACGCCGACCTAATCGAAGAATTGAAATGGCAAGCGCGAGGAATTTCATATGACCAGCTTCCCGTTTACCACGCAACCGTGGAGGACTTAAACCAAACCACCATTGAAGAATTCATTACCCACCGCCGCTCAGGCGTAAAAATACGGATAACCGAAGAGCTGCTTTCATCATATCATGTGGTGACAAAAGAACATCACAACATACACCCAAGCGTAGCTGGCCTCCTGTTATTTGGTAAAAATCCACAGCAATTTTTAACAGAATCATATATCCTTTGTACTCATTTTTCAGGAGTAGAAGGACGAAACGCCATTGCTTCACGCGCAATGAACGGGACTCTTTTTGAACAATTCAATGCAGCCTATGATTTTGTGCTGTCATGCTTAAACAAATCCTACCATATTAAAGGCAAAAAAAGAGATGAAAAGCTGGAGATTCCAGCCGTTGCAATCAGAGAAGCTTTAATGAATGCTATACTCCACCGCAACTATCATATTAGTGCGCCTATCAAGTTGGCGATATATCAAGATCGCATTGAAATCTTTAGCCCGGGTGGGTTTCCCGGCCCCATTGACTCAGATCATCTTGAGTCAGGCATCACTTACGTGAGAAACCATGCGATCGCAAAAATTCTATGGGAATTTAATTATATCGAAAAAATGGGCTCCGGATTCATCACCATATTTAGTAGTTATCGAAAAGAAAGCTTGCAATCTCCCTTAATTCAAGAGGACGTTAACCATATTAAAGTCGTTTTACCCAGAAAAAAAACTGTTAGCGGCGAAGGTGCTGATGAGGAACTCATTCTAAATCTTTTCCATCTAGCTGAGGAAATATCTCGATCTGATGTCGTAGAACGACTCCAAATTCCTAAAACAACCGTCGGACGTTTGCTCAATAAAATGACTGGAGAAGGTAAGCTGATCCGTTACGGGAAAGGGCCTAAAACAAGTTACAAACGAGGCAAGGCTAAAGACTAAACCAACTTGTCCTGCATCAAGTCGAACTTGACAAGCGGGGAAGAAACGCTGCACATCCGGCGAGCTTTTATAAACTTTTATAAACAATTGCTTTTAAATTATATAGAAACTATAATAGACTAGAACTTAAAGAGACTTGACTGGAACAGGGGCCTGTGACTGGGCCTTTTATGATTACTGAAGATGGAGCTTTGGCGTACTTTTGTAAAGGGAATTTACATATATAATGAGATTATAGATTTAATATTAACAGGAATAATTCATGACAACAGTTAAAGAAGTTTGCAAAAAATATTTTGATTTAATCCACACGCCAAGAGAGGGTCGGGACAGAAAACACCAAGCGCTGGCAGCGGCAGCCATCTTATCCTGTTTCACAGTAATTATTCCGGCCGTCTTCGGCGCGGTGTACGGCATTGCCAAATTAGTTAACAAAGTTAAGAAGGGAGAAGCTCACCCAAGAATTGATGAAGTAACTTCTCCGGTTTTTCGCCGTTCATCAGAAGTTCCTCCTCGAAGAAATTCTTCTGTGATTATACCCACTCCAAGTTCTAGTTCTTCTCCTGTTATACCTCCTTCAAGCTCAAGCTCTTCCAGTGCAAAGAGCGCTTCTGCTTCAGCTGAACCTGTTCCAGTTCCAGAAATATCGCTCGAGGAAAAGAAAGTTGAGCTCGAACAGGCTCTAAATAGTAGAGTTGGCATGGGAACATTGCTTAAGGAAGAGAATCGAGAGGCACTCGTTGCCCTCGCGAAAGAACGCTATTCTCAGATCGGACTCAAGTCCCTTCTCGAAGCGTCTCAAGTAATGGAAAACCCCACTGAAAACCCTCTTCTTATCGATCTAATGGCACTTCGCATCATGATAGATCTGCGTTCCTGGGGTTACATGGGGAGTTTGGATCAACTCGCCCCCTTCCTCTTCGTCTTGCCTGAACAAGCTCAAGCAGAGCTTCTTAAGAATCGGCATTTCTTAGAGAACTTGACCGAACAGATGAAAGAAGCCATCGTAGCGATGCCGTCCGAATCTTTCGTTCCCAAGGCCGCATTAAAAGGCATTTTAGATCAAGGTTTGTTTGGATTCGGAGAACTCCGAACAAAATGGATTGAGAATCTCCCGGAATCCGTCTGGGAAGCAGCCATTGCTGAATTCGATAAAGACTCACTCTATATAGAAAGCAGCTATAGGGTACAATTACTAACCGAAAATTATCCTGATAAACAACTATGCATTCTTCGCGGCATGTTGAAAAACCCCCACACGACTATTGAAAGTGATTCCATTTTAACCACGATTCAAAGTCAATTCTCACTTAATGACCCTGCAAAGTTACTGCGTGAAATTGGGGCTGACAACTTACGCAAATTCCCCTGGCACACGAGACCAAACTCACTTGGTGAAGCTTATGAACAATTTATAAATATCATTCTTCCTCGCCTCGACATGAGCCGAAAAAAGGATGTTGCTATCTTAAATGCTCTGGCACAATCGCCTCTCTTTGATCAAGGTTCATGGAATCTGAAAGATTCTTTCTCAAACTTACTTACTCCCGAAATGAGAAAAAAACTCATCCTGAACGAGGTCCATCCATCTCTTCAATTGTATCTCAGATTACCTGAAATGCCGGTTGAAGAAATATATAAAGTCCTCATAACAGGTAACAGAGCTATATTAGAAGCTTATGTAGGGCTGGATTACCCACGATTCCCTGCACTATTCGCACATGCTTGTAGTTTGAATCCTGAAGATCTTCCTGCGGTAATACTAGATAGAGTTGAGTCGGTATTTCGTACCCCAGACATGCTTGTAGACCTTGAAACAGCAGATCAAATCCTTCGCGCCGGACGCCTTCTTACAAAACAACAGCTGGAAGGACAATTCCTTAAACGGTTTTTAATGACTTTCGCAAATCAATCGATTGAAAAAATCCGCGCTATGGAGCAATTGTTGGCAGAAAAGCAAGTGATCGTCAGCGACGACACATTTAATTTTTATGAATGCTGCCGGGAAGAGACATACTACACATCAGTACCACTACTTGCCCAAAACCTCGATGATCCCTTTTTACTGCTTCCCCTCTTACTCTCAAACGGCAAAAGCATCCCCACGCATGGCCCGCTTGCTGGAGATTGGGCTGTTCAAATCTGGAACAATAGAGATTTCAAAAATTTTAGTTTCTATACGGATCTCATGGTAGCTTTGGAAAACGCACCATGGAAATTTGCTCTCATGCTAGAAGATCGATCTGCTTTTAATACAGTAGCTTTTAATAACTGGTTTAACGCCCCTGAAACAAGCAAACCCGCCGACTTAAATGTACCGCACCTTTCAGAGTGGCGCGAGTGGTTAAGAAGCACAGAAGGTCAGGAAAAGTGGAAATTCCACAATTCATTAATCTCTGCGGTCTCAAACAAGACTTATGATGATTTTAAAAAAGTTTTAGAACAATCCTCAAAAGCCAAAGAGATTTTCACAGCTGCCATTATGGGCCCGGCACCTGAAACCGTAGCGCAGCGTATTCAAGACTACTCTGAAAGGCAACTCTTGCCGGCCCTTTTAACAGCGGAAGGAAAAGCAAGGCTCAAACCTCATCTGAAACAGATTTTGAACAATGAAAAACTTTCAGTAGAATTCAGAAACTGGGTCCGAAATAACACTCAGACCTAATGCAAGGGCTGCACGGCAGAGGAAGGAATAAAACCTAATGCTCCTTCCGCTGTGCGCACTTTAATCCATCCCGATTCTTCACCTAAAAGTTTTACTTTCAAGCCGGGCTCAAGCTCGAATGGGGACGGCACCCCTATTTCCGGATAGAGGGATGATTTGGATAGGATGATCCCTTCTAACGGTGCAAAGTAAAACAGCAAGATCATGTAAATGGAAAAGAGCGCGAAAATGGCAGCTGATACGACTGCCAGCTTTCGCATCGAAGCGATGAGAGACCCCAGCAAGAGCACAAGCGAAATCCAGACGGCAAGGATTGTGTAGGAAGGGGGAGCGCTCAACCTCTCTACGGGGATTTCTTGCTGATTTAGCCGCTTCAAGACGCGAATAAGATGCTCTTTTGTTTCCAAAGAGGGATGGTCGTAATACGCTTGCCAGAAATAATAAGCAGCCGAAGGGTACTCTCTGAGCTGATAAAGAACATCTCCAGTTCTAGTAGCGGTTCTCCAATCTCGGAAAAACAAGGGCGATCTCTGTTCTGCATCCAAATAGAGCGAAAGAGATCGGTTTAGCTTGTCAAAACGCCCTGCGAGCGTTTCATCTTCTTGCGCCTTCACGTAAATTGCATCAGCATCTTCAACAATGGGATGAACGAACACAGCAAGGTATATCGCAGGGACGGCAAACAGCAGCAAGACCACGACGAGCGCTATGAATTTCGATCCCATACCTTTCCTGTTTCTTCAAAAAGTTGATGCAAATCGCCTTCCTTATTTTGTCCAAAACGTTCCTCTTCCACTTTCTCCAAATACACGGCCCCTTCTTCTGCTCCCTTAAAATGAAGTCTCAAAGCGATTTCCAAGTTGCGCAAGGCAGATTCTCTCTCTTTTGATTTCAGAGCTTTCTCGTAATAGCTTCGAGACGTCACACGACGACCCCAATCCCTCAACAGAATCAAAAGCCACACCATCACCCCCGTCAACGGAAGAAGGATGAGCAAATTCCAGCCATCCCAATAAATTAAGGGAATTTCTGCTTTTGTCAATGGCGGGAGCGGGATGAGCGGTTCAGCTGTTTGAGACACGGGCTTATCCACTGTTTGAGAGGCTATTTTTGGTAAAGGCGCTGTGACCTTAAGAGGAAGAGGCGCCGTTCGCACAGTCCCATACGCTCTTTTCTGCGGATCAAAATAGGAAAACTCAATCGAGGGCACTTGGCTCACAAACGGATTTTGAGGAAAGAGATTAAATGTAAAAGTCTTCTTATTTTCCTCTACCTCAATCAGTGGCGGAAGTTCAGATTCCTTAAAAAATCCGCTGAAACCTGGTTGACAGCAGAGGTCAGGAAGCTGCATGGTTTCAAATTCGCCATTTCCCGCCACTGTCACTTTGACTTTTACGGGATCGCCGCGCGCTACTGTGGCAGGACTTAACAGGACAGACTCAATGGAAAAAACTCCGACAGCTCCTCTAAATGATAAGGGCTTTCCTTCAGTTGGAAAGTCGGCCACTTCCAATTCAAAGCTTCCCACAGCATCGCTGAGCAATGGCTTTTGATACGCCTTATTTCCAGCGCCATCTTCCTCATAGCCATAACCGCTCACTTTAGAAGCGGGAACCGTAAACTTCCCCGGAGCCACAGCTTCGATCCTTTGCAGGATCTGTCTTGTGGATACATTCCCGTCTTGCTTATCCAGAATCTGCTTTTCGCCGAGCTTTTTGAACCCTTCCGCATTCAGTAAGGGAAGCTCTTCAACTGACAAGTCGATGCTGCGATTGAATTCTAGCTTATAGCCAATCCACGCCCTTTGGCCTGGATAAAGGGGTTGCGTCCCGGAAAAAAGAGGTTCCAGTTTTATATAAGGCACTTCTTCCTCTTGGGCGCCTTCCCGCACCTGAATAGAGGTAGGCGTAGATTTCACTACAGTGCTACCCACAGAAACGGAAATGGCAGGCAAGGGTTGAATGCCTGGATCCATTTTGGGATATTCAAGTACATATTTTGACGCAACCAATTCCGGTTTAACCGATGGTTCATCGCGTACAAACTTTGCTTTTAAAGGCTTTCCAGAAACTTCAAAGCTTTCAACTGCCACCTTCTCACTTGCTGCATGATCGACCACCACTTCCAATTTCATCGGATTTTGGCTGATCAACCCGTCTCTTGGTTGTACCACAGTGAGTGAGGGCTGCGCAGTCAATGGCGCAATCAGCAGAAGAAGAGGAACGATCCATTTTACCATGGCTTGCCCTCTACTGATTGATCTAACTTTGGCTGCACTTTCTTTTCATCCAGTTGTTCCATTTCAGAAAGTTCGTTTGCTGCTTCTCTACTTTTCTCCTTATTTGCTTTACCGGACTTCAATTTCAGAAAAGCAGCCCGAAACTTCTTGACCGCTTCATTGGAATAATTAAATCGCTCCTGCGTTCCCATTTCGGCAGTAATCGCATCGACATAGCCACCACCAGCAGCTAGAAGGGGTATTACTTCGCTCCATGGAGCGCATTGGCACACGCCTTGTTCAAATCGCTTTTGTTGGAGAGCCTCAATCTCACCCAAGGTGTTTTTAAACTGTTTCTGCAACGCGGAGATGGTACCGCTATCTCTCCCTAAAAGCACGAGAAAGGAAACATCTACCGCGCTTCTAAGTAATGTTTTCAGAGACTCTTCCTCCGTTTCGTTCTTTTGCTTCTGCAAATCGCTCAAGGCTACTTCTAGTAATTCTTTTGTTGTTTTAGCGGATACAGCCTCTTCAGTGATATAGCCCACGTGTTTGACAATATCCTGCGAAGGCATCATAGCAGCGAAGTGAATGTAAGGATACAGATCAGGTTGGTGCGACCAATTGCGGTGCATACTTCCCAGATCTGTTTGAAGTTTCCCCTCTACAAGGCCGACCAGTTCAGGATAACATAAGGAAGCGGGTTCGCAAGGAAGTAACTTAAACAGTCTAACGATAAACAGCCCCTGCTCCAACAGATAGGGGTCTCCTAACTCCAAAGCTCTGCCTAAAGAAGCCTCTCCATAGTTGATGGCGATGCGCGATCGGAATATGGGCGATCCGTAAGCTGTAGGAGAAATCCCTTCCAATGAAATCAGCACCTCCTCATACCTCTTTTCATCCAATGCTTGCACAGCGCTATTGTAGAGCTTTCTATCCTGTAGCCATAGCTCCTCGGCATTTAATGAAGACGCGACAAAGAAGAGAAGAAAAAATCGCAGTCGATGCCACGGGTTGGCCAATAAAAAGCAAAGCAGGGCAAGCCCCAATGGAACTTGAAAGTAGGGTGTTGCACTCCAAGACTTACTTGCATGTTCCATGTAATTCTTCTTTTCGCTTCGAAATGTTTCGCTTAATCTATCGATGATATCCTCTGAATCCCGATAGAAATGTTTTCCAGAAAGCGCCTGTAACAGGTCTGCTTCCGCTTTAGATTCTACCTGGACACCCCCGCGGGTGATATCGGGAATGGGGCCCCCTCTTTCTGATCCAAGAAGAACTGCGTTCAGCGGCACATCGGGAGCACTTTTCACAATCTCTTCAATCATCTGCTTTTTTGTTTGACCCATGGCATCTTCAAGCGAAGTATCTCCGCCGTCGGAAAGAAACAGGACAATGCTGTTGCCTGCAAATGTCCTTCTTTCCAGCTGCTTTTTGAGTTGGTTTAAAACGGGTTCAAACTTAGTTCCTGAAAAGCCTCCTTCGTTCAGATAAATCCCACGAAGAGAAAGTCTTAAAAAAAGTTCATCATATGTCAGTGGAACAATCGTTTGCAGTCTGTCGGAAAACAGGTTTAATGAGATCTGCTCTCCTTTCAATTCCTGGATCAACTTTCCCGCAATTTCCTTTGCGCGGTCAAATCGACTCATTCCATTGACCGCGTCTTTCACGCCCATGGAAAGAGAGCTGTCGATCAACAAGTAAAGCTCTAATGGAGCTGAAACCTTACCTGCAGATGCCGATTTGAGGTTCCCCATGGGCTGCATCAGGGCAAGTCCGGAAAAGAAAAGCCCTGCGACAAGAAGTGTTGGCCTCAAAAGATGCGTTGATCCTCCCTTTAAAAGAGCCGCGTGCCGTCCAATCAGCTT
>JBKEAL010000101.1:0-5610 GCA_047972195.1 Parachlamydiaceae bacterium | reverse complement strand
GTGATCAACATCAACTTTCTCTCTCAAGTGCTTAAGCCCACGACCACTGCCGGTGAATACATTCAGATCAAGGTGCTCCGCTATGGAAAAGAGCCTCGCCAAGGCGTTGGCTATCTCGATGACGGCACCATGGTGGTCATCAACGGCGGCGCTGAATACATGGGTCAAACCATTAAGGCACTTGTTCTCTCCGTTAAGAGTACTCCAGCTGGCAGAATGATTTTCTGCAACACAACCGAAGAGCCCGGAGAAGCAAAAGAAGATGAATTCGCAGGCCTTCGAGACCTGGAAAGCAGCGGAAGCCTCCACTAAATGCGCGGCATCGGCGTTGACATCATCGAGATTGAGCGGATCCGAAAGACCTTGGAAAACACCCAAGGCGCCTTTCTCGATAAGTTCCTAACCCCCGCCGAAAAAGCCTACTGCCTCACCTACAAAGACCCCGCCCCTCAAGTCGCAGGCCGCTTTGCCGCCAAAGAAGCCCTCGCCAAAGCCCTCGGCTGCGGCTTCGGTGAAGAACTCGCCTTCGACGACATCGAAATCCTCAACAACGAAAAGGGCAAGCCTATCGCTAGACTTGCCCCACAAGCAACCGTGAGATTCGACTCACCCACTATCCACCTCTCCATCAGCCACTGCAAAACCCACGCCGTGGCCTTTGTGACGCTAATTTAAGATCTAAATTCCTTTGGAATTTCCATATAGGCTATAGAAGCATCGTCAGAGTAGTTGGTTCGTTTTGCATCATATGGTTTGGTACCATCCGCAAGCTTATCAGCATTTTCCTCTACCCATTGAACACCTTCAGATTTCTCTTCTTTTTTAGCTTTGGATAATTCCAAGAAGCGCTCGCAATCAAAGTCGCTTTCAATCAATAGCTCACCAATTTCATCTGGTGTTAAAAAATCTGTGGTGCCATCGGTAAGGCATAGAACGCCTTTATCTGTTCCTCTTATCTCTACAAATCTTTTTACAATGGACCTCTCACCCTCACTTAAAGAATTACCTGCCTCATTGTTGGGGACCTGGACTAGTTGATTATTTCTGTCGACGATGAAGACGGAAGTGTCTCCGCACTGACCAGTAAATACCCCATTTTTCCCATCCAGCTGTCCAAACTTTGCACATACATAGCAGTTGTCTTGAGCGACCTTGTCTACAGATTCATCTGCCCATAGACCTGCTTCATCGTTATCAACTTTAACTCCAAGATCATCAAATATAGGTTGAAATAGGGCCCTTTTTGCAGGTTCTGCGTGCCCTGTGACATCGACGAGTGCCATGAAGCCCTTTTCTGGGATAATCATGGCAAGATCGCAACATTTATTCTCTTCAATTTCAGAATATTCCCCATTTACAAGCCCGGCTACTTTAAGTTGTTCAAATCGGGCTCGATCTGCTGCAATTTTCTCCTCGCTTGGCTCTGAGTGATCAGCAGTCCCGCAAAATCCCCTTCGAGTTGCAATCGATCGTGCACTATACATTTGTTCAGCTGTAACTTGAACGCAGCTTCGTCCAAGTTCATCAATTTTAGAATCCAGCTTTTCGATTGTTTTCTCGATTTTTTTATCCCGATCAAAAAAATGTTTAGAAAAACTCGCTAGCTTTCTCCCCGCATTGAAGCGCTTACCCTCTCGATTCCCTAACTCTCCTTCAATCTTCTCATCGAGGTTTCCCATCCTTCTTTTAAAGGTTTCCAATAATGCCCTTGCTTGTTCAGGATCTTCCATCTTAAGTGCTAAGTTTGTGGCATATTTTGCCAATTCATTCCTCGTTAGACTAACTTCTTTTTGATTGAATTTGAATGTGACTTTGACACGCCCGAATGTTCCAACTTTTATCGGCAATGAGTCCCAATGTTTGATTTTGTCATTGACTTCCTTCAAAGAACTTGCAAAATCTTTAAACGTCCTAACGTCTCGTATGCTCATACAAACCTCCGTTTAAGAATTTTGCATGCAATTTCAATGCCGATTCACTAAAGCCAATTCTTCATTAATTGCTTGATTTTCTTTTGGTAGGGAATGCCTTCCAGTTCCGCTTTCTTCTTGAAAGCAGCTAATAAGGAAGGCTCAATCTTCATGCTGATTAGGCGGCATTTCTCGACTTTGCCGCTCATTGCATTTTGAAAATCATCCAGAAATTGGACAATCTGCTCTTTTGTCATCTTTTTACTGCGTTCAAGATATTCCTTGGTAAAATATTGAACGGGTTTGTTTTTCATAGATTCTCTAATGCCTTCACATCTTCAATGTCTTGAAGACGACCGGAAGCTTTCTTCATAGCAATTAAATCTTTGAGTGAGAGGACTCGCACTTTCCCTTCATGCATTTTAATATGAGTGACATGCGCATTTTTAAGATCAAAATTCACAATGAGATCCACTTGCTGTGCAGGATTCACAGGGTTGTAAAAATTCCATGTGATCAAGTTCTTATTTGTAATGTATTCATCTCTGAATTGAAAAAGGTTTTTGGAATTGATTGGAAGCAGCGAAACTAGACCAAGATCATTCAGAACTTTTTCTGCATTCTCTAAATTTTTTAAAGTCCAGGTTATCACTAAATCCAGATCAACGGTACCTCTTGGAGCGCCGTGAAGTGCCACCGCATATCCTCCAACAATCGCATAAGGAACTTTTGCTTTTTCTAGGGCTTCACAAACCTTATACAAGAACATAAAATATGCCTCTCCTATGGTATATACCAGTATATACCATAGGATATTTATTTACACATCACACGGTTATTTAGTTGATGATCGAAGCGTCTAGTGCTCTGTAAAGAAAGTTTTAGTGGGAAATTTTAAGTTGAAAGCTCCCGCGGTTGAACGATCGGAAATTAGCTCGTATACATCTATCCGGGCAAATTTCCGATCGTTCAACCCCGGGGCTTTGAATTAAAATTACCATTTAAAACTTTCTTTACAGAGCACTAGGATATCAAGAAGCATTTGGGTTGTTCCCGGTACATTTTAACTTACCTAAAATGCGACAATTTTCTATATATTTCTTAGTATGAGTAATATATTTTTTATCCATAGGAGCGCCTCAAATGGTAGTCAATCCAGTTGCTTTAAAAAATGCAGCCAATTTTTATGATGAGAATGGTGAACAGGGAAGAGCAGTAGCGCAAAGAATTTCCATTAACAATTACTATAACGCACGCCGACGTTGGGGGTTTAATGAATATGCTGCCACCATCTTAGCCGTCGCAACGGTCGCTGCAACAGCTTTTCAACTCTATGCGGCCTATACTTCCAGACAGAATTAGATTGCCTGCAGATGTTACCCCTTGTTTGTTACTCGTTCAGTAAGGTGGCTCGAAGTGCGTAATTATCAGTTCATACATTACTGCATGCCTGTCATTCTAGTAGATGATGGCTGCATCGAGGGCGATGCGGTTGTGGGGAGCATTGCGGGCGTAGGGGCGGAAGTGTAGCCCTAGTTCGTAGGTAGTCCAGTAGTCGGTGCGGAGACGGTAGTAGAGGGAGGCGTCGAGGATGCGGTAGGCTAGAGAGCCGTAACCATGAAAGTGGCAGCAGGAGAGGGAGCGATCGCCAAAGCCGTAGTAGCCTTCCAGTTTAGCGCCGAGGAGGTGGCCGGTTTGGGATTCAATTTCGACTGCGGCGACGGCGCGAAGCCAGGGAGAGCTGTTTCCGATACCTAGAGCTTCTAGGGCGTAGAGGCGGTAATCCCAATCGCAGAGAAAGGGTTGTTCTATTCCTTGAGCTGTGTGGAGTTCCCATTCGAGAAGGCCTTTGTGAAATGCGCTAGGATCGTGTAATGGACGTTCGAACACTTCGCGAAGTGAGGCGCCGATGGTCCAGGCAAAGGGATCGCCAAGGGCATCATCTAATAAAGCATATCTCCCTACTTGAAGAAATGAATCGATGAGATAGGGATGATTTTTTGTTTTGGAGATGACGGCTTCGATCTCAAATGAGAGGGAACTTGTGGGTGCGAAGTAAAGGGAACCGTTTAGCCAGAGGTTATCTGCCCGGTAACTGCACTGTTTGCCGTCGGAGTCGAGGTGGTCAAACGTCTCTCCAGTTAGTTTTAAGGTGGAAATGAGCGCCAAGGGGCGCTCAATCCATGGAGATTCCTGAACAGCAAAAAGGGGTGCTGTCAAAGTTAAGAGAAGAGCGGTTAGCTTTCTCACACAATGCCTTTTTCAGAGAGCCAACGTTCCGCCTCAATGGCTGCCATACAACCGGAGCCTGCTGCAGTAATTGCTTGTCTATATACATGGTCTTGGACATCCCCTGCTGCAAAGATTCCATCGCATGTCGTACGGCATGTGCCCGGTTCTACTTTGATGTATCCGTTAGGGTGCAATTCAACGAGGCCTTGTAAAAAGGCTGTGTTGGGTGTGTGTCCAACGGCAAAGAAGAGGCCACCAGCTTCTTCAAGAACTTCACTTCCTGTTTTCAAGTTTTTGACGCGCACTTGTTTGACGACATTGTCACCAAGCACTTCTGTCACAGCGCTGTCCCAAAGGATCTTGATCTTCGGATGGGTCTTTGCTCTTTCCTGCATGATCTTCGATGCGCGCAGCTGGTCTCTTCTGTGGACAATATAAACGATGCTTCCGAATTTAGTGAGGAATGTGGCTTCTTCAACTGCTGAATCCCCGCCTCCGATCACATAGAGTGGTCGGTTGCGGAAAATCGGCATAGCGCCATCGCACACTGCACACGCCGTAACGCCTTTTTGCCAAAACTCTCCATCGCCTGCGCCCGGAATTTCTAAGCGGTTAGCCGTCGCTCCTGTAGAAATGATCACAGCTTCGGATTGAAATTCCTTCTGCTTTCCTTTGATTCGGAATCCCCCGTTAATTTTCTCCACTTTTTCTACGTCTTCAGAAATGATGGTTGTCCCAAAACGCATCGCTTGCTTGCGGAAATTTTCAACCAGTTCAGGGCCGGTGATCCCTTCGGGAAATCCCGGATAGTTCTCCACTTCAGTGGTTGTCATGAGCTGTCCGCCTGCGGGACCGGAGAAGAAACCTTCAAATAGAATCGGTTTAAGGTTTGCGCGCGCTGCGTAAATGGCGGCTGTGTATCCGGCAGGACCGGATCCTACGATGATCACTTTCTGTTTTTCCATACTGCACTCTTGGGTAAGAAGTTTTCGTTTTCCCAAAGTATATTAAACTGCTGTTTTTTTTTCTGGAAAATTATGATAGATATGAGGGATAATCGACCAAACCAACAGATAAGGAGGAACTGACTAAACGACGATGAACAATTTTTTCCGTAAGTTGTTCAATGTGTACGCCGGAGAGGAGAAAAACGCTCTGAATTTCGCTCTCCTAGCCTTCTTGTGGGCTTTTTCCATTTCTCTCGGCTGGAAAAATGCCGACGCTTTATTTCTGTTAAACGTAGGTGCAGATTCCCTTCCCATAGTCTATGGCATTATCGCCATGACGATGCTTGGAATTGTCACATTTCTTAACCACGCCTATAACGAATACCCTGCCGAAAAGATTTTTGTTTCTGTGGTTGCTATCGGCATCTGCTTTTATATTTTCGCATGGACCTGCCTGACTTTAGGTATTGGAAATGAAGGGAAATGGCTTTGGTACTGTTTGAGGGCGTTTGGCTGGATGT
>JBKEAL010000105.1:0-1828 GCA_047972195.1 Parachlamydiaceae bacterium | reverse complement strand
AGCGGTGGCGAATGTCGCAACCACTGCCAGAGCGCAAGCCGATAAACAAATTAGTCTCATCGGATTTCCTCCTCACTCGCTTTACATCTGTAAACATAAGCACTATTGATAAATCTATTGGTGAGAATTTGATGAGATTTCGATGGGATGCAAATGACGTTTTGCACCGGAGGATCGGTGAATGGCGTATGAGCGAACTAAATGCCGCGAGCCGGAACTTAATGTGTTGCACTCATTATTGAGTTCGCAACATCCTGACGTGGTTTGCCTGCACGGATTAATGGGCGTGGGCAAAAGCGCTCTGTTGGAAGACTTTGCCCGCCTCAACGACAAACGCTGCTGCAAAATTGATTGTCGTACTGGCGGCAATGTCCATCGCGACAAATTCCGCAAAAGTCTGAAAAAGAGGATTCAAACTGCGGCGGCTGACACTGTGCTGCTGCTTGATCATCTGGACTGTCAGCCAGAGCTTGAAGCCTGGCTACGGTGTGAATTCCTCCCCCGAACACCACACAACACTAAGATGGTATTTTCCCGTCGTCATCCCCCTCATTTAAGCTGGATGACCAACAAATCGCCGCACCTGCGTTTTCGCGCGATTAAACTTGCCACACTGTCCGCTGACCACGCCTTGGCTTACTTATCATCCCTCGGTGTAGAAGAGTGTGCTGCAAGAACCATTAACAGTTTCGCTCTGGGCCATCCGACGTTGCTCAATATTCTCAGCGCCGATACCCGCGTCTTGAATGTCGAGCGCTATCCGTCCACTGAGCTGATCCATACGCTGATGCGTTATTTTTTTGCCTCACCCGAACCGCCCAGCCTGTTAAGAGCATTGGAATGTTTGTCTTTCTTGTCACGCGCTAACGAACCCGCTTTGGCTTATCTGGCGCAACAGGACGATTGCAGCCAACTCTATCAAACCCTTTGCCAGCACTGGAGTACGGAAACTCATCACGATGGCATCAGCTTAATTCCGGTACTGGGCAATATCATCAACCGCCAGCTGCAAGCGCGCGATCCGGAACGGTTTCAAACCTTATTGCATCTGAGTCAGCAATGGCAGCAACTGGATTGCCACTGGTTTGACAGCGGCGCGCGGCAGTTGAAAGTTAATCAGCACCCCATCGACCTCACCCCGTTAGAGTTTGGCGTATTGAGCATTTTGTTTCACCACCAAGGCGCAGCCGTCAGCCGAAAACTGCTGCTGGAGCACGTATGGGGTATCCATTTTGAAGGCTCCAGCAATGTGGTTGACACTATTATTGTCTCCCTGCGTCGCAAACTTTGTGGTTATGCGCACTGCATCGAGACCGTTCGCGGCGTCGGTTATCGCTTTTCTGTTTAGTGCCCGCCAGACACTTTGCGAAAAGTGTTCACCATCTTCCAACCCCACACTACCCGTGCTTTTCAGCAAACAAATTTATTTTCTATTTGAGATCAATAAATTAATGCTGATTAACTCTGCCAGCATTTTTTCACTTAATCCGTGAAACGCGAAAAAGTGTAACACCTGTCACACTTTTCTCTTGCCTGACACAGTCACTGAGTTGCGTAACGCCATCAAGCTAACATGTTGTTTTACATTGTATTTATATGTTTCGCGAAAATCGTAACTGAGATTCAATGTGTTACACCACCTGTAACGGTGAACACATGCCGAAGTCGCAATGTGTCGATTTTTTAATGAGTTAGCGACAGGAGCACTTCTTGCTGTATTTCCCGCATCCGACTTATCGGCAGGAGTGTTTCAAAAGCAATCAGCAGTCAGGCATTTGAATCGGATCAGACGTTATATCACCTGTCTCTAAGCCGTGTAACAAAAAGC
>JBKEAL010000027.1:0-11243 GCA_047972195.1 Parachlamydiaceae bacterium | reverse complement strand
AGCGCTCTCGTTCTTAAAGTTGAGTGGGAAAGCGAGAGTGGTCGTATTATACGTTCTAAGGATGGGTATATTTTTATCATGTTATCAATTTTTTTTGATAGATGAGAGATGGATTTTCCCTAGCCCGACCGCACCCCTTGCCCTTGCCCTTGCCCTTGCCCTTGCCCTTGCCATTGCCCTTGCCCTTGCCCTTGCCCTTAAATTCCGTTTAAAAATATTTCTCAATCGTATTAGAATTTTGGGAAATATTTTTAGAGCTTGTATATGGAAAAAGTCCCTCTCTCATCATGTTTTGATCACGAAAAACTGAACGTTTATAACTCATCGATTGAGCTTGTTGCGGTCATTGATGAAATAGTTAAAGATCTGCCCAGAGGCCGAGCTTATTTAACAGATCAGATTTTGAGAGCAGGCACCTCGGTACCGCTCAATATTGCTGAAGGTGCTGGAGAATTTGCGATTAACGAAAAGATTCGTTTCTACCGTATTGCAAAACGATCAGCTACAGAGTGTTCAGCAATACTTGATGTCTGTAGAACTTTGAATCTAATTAAAGTAGAGCTACTTGATCGATGCAAAGCATTACTCTTTGCCATAGTGTCAATGTTAACTAAATTAGCCAAAGCTGCTGAAAAATAGAGGGCAGGGGCAAGGGCAGGGGCAAGGGCAAGGGCAGGGGCAAGGGCAGGGGCAAGGGCAGGGGCAAGGGCAAGGGCAGGGGCAGGGGCAGGGGCAAGGGCAAGGGCAAGGGCAAGGGCAAGGGCAAGGGCAGGGGCAAGGGCAAGGGCAGGGGGTTGGTATGAAAATGTGCAGCAGGTTCTTGACTCCGATATCAAATTGACCTATAAGAGTTTACATCTATGGACACTCTTGTAATGAAATTTGGCGGCGCCTCAGTGGCGACTCCGCAGCACTTTGAACGCATCGCCTCGATTGTGATAGAGAAGCAAAAGCGACACAAGCGCACGATCGTCGTGGTCAGTGCGATGGGAAAGACGACCGATGAACTGATCAGTTTAGCTAAGCAAGTGCATCCCAATCCTCCAAGGCGCGAATACGATATGCTAGTGAGCGTGGGCGAAAGGATAAGCATTTCTCTTTTGGCAATGGCCTTGCACTTAAGAGGATGCGAAGCGATCAGCTTTACGGGAAGTCAGACCGGAATCATTACATCAGAACAGCATTCCGAAGCGCGCATTGTCGATTTGCGCCCCGATCGGCTGAAGCCGCATCTCGACAGTGGGCAAGTGGTGATTGTCGCCGGATTTCAAGGCGTGAGCCGATCGAAGCAGATCACTACTCTGGGCAGGGGAGGATCCGATACGTCCGCTGTTGCGTTAGGTGTATCGTTTCAAGCACAGGTCGAGTTCTACAAAGACGTGCCGGGGGTTTTTTCGCACGATCCGAAGTGCTATCCAGATGCAAAGCACTTTGCCTCGTTGACTTATGATGAAGCGCTGGATATCGCTAATGGAGGCGCAAAAGTGCTGCACCCAAGAGCTGTTGAGCTTGCTAAACGGAATGCCGTGCCGCTGCGCGTTCTCTCCTTTTTGGAGGAAGGGGGCGCGAAACAGACGATCATTGGTTCAGAAAATGCAAGCCGTCCGCCGGCTCCACTATTCGAAGTGTCAGATGGTTGACCAAAAAATTCCTAAGATCGCTACCGTTTTTGATGCCTTTCAAAGCAAGGCTACCCACCCATTATATTATGGCGCGATCAAGGAAGCTCTCGGTTTCCTTCTTCCAGAAGGTCTATTTGGCCCAAAAAATGAAAAGACGCCCGAGCAATTAAGGAAAAAATTCCACTCGCTTCTTCCCATGGTGAAGGCGACGACAGTAGAATCGAGCCCATCCATCATGAGCTTCTATTGTTTCTTTCGCTATAGAGTCAACGCATTCAAGTTCTTTTTCGATCTAGTTAGTCAATGGCTCGTACCGGGCAAGCGCCTGGATGTCGGCCTTGTTTATGCGGTTGACTTTAGAATTCCGGAGATCGGCGATGATGTGTACACATTATGCGAAGTGATGTTGCGGGTGGAAACGGATGAGGATCTAGAGCTTATCCAAAGGAACTTTCCGATCATTGAAACGGAAGCGATTTTAGGGGTTGATTCCGCGTATTACGCGCGAAAGATTTTGGAAATCAAAGGCATTACTCCCGACTGGAGGACGGCTTTAATCCATCAATACATGGCAAACTTGATCAAAAGGCTGCCTACCCTATTTTCGAAAGATCTATTCACAGAGATGCAGCACATCTTGGTCCTATGCCACGAAGATTTCAAAACAGAACGCTCTGTACGCCACTTAAGCCGCTTGATTTCTACACACTACGCTTTTCGAAAAGCTCTTCTCGCCCATGTGAAAGAGAACCAAGGCAAAAGACGCTTGCTTGCAAGGGTCTTTAAAGCAGAGGTGAACTATCCTACCGCGAAGAAAGAGGTTCTCTGTATTGCTGTAGGGTTGAATTTTACACGTGAAAAAGAGGTGCTGGAGCAGCGCCATCTCATGACGGCAATCCGACAATACGTTCCCAAGGCAGAAGCGATCGACCAAACTTTCTTCAGCAACCGCAAGGTGCAAGAGCCGATCACGACCATCTACATGGAAATTGAGAAAAATGATGGAAGTGCTTTTACAAAGCAGGAAATGGAACTGTTAAAATATAAGTTCCCTGAAGATCTAAAGCACCATATCGCTCGATTGACCCTTCCCGTATTCATGCCGAGAAATGAAGAAGAGATCATGAGGAATGTGCTTAGTTTGTCTCATCAAATCAAGTATGTTCGAGATATCCCCCAGATGTTCATTTCGTTTGATGAACAGACAGAAACCAACCTTATTTTCACAGTTATCGTCGTCCGACTGATCAAAAAAGATGAAAGACCCGTTCAAGAGATGATCAAAAACGCTGATAGCTTCCTTAGATGCCTCCATGACCGTACGAAAATCATGGGACATTTAAGAAAAAAGTATCCTAAGGAAGCGACCGTGTTCCGAGTGAAATTTCCTAAAGATAAATTCTTGCGAGGAGACCACTCGATCGACCTTTATAAAGCGCGGCAGGCCGTAGTCAGTGAATTGTCGCGAGTTGTTGGAGAGTTCCGCGATTTCAACGGAGGGATGATCTCCAAGCAAAACGAGCTGTTAGATGAAGTGCAGCACTTGTTGCATCAAGAGGGCACAAAATATAGCCAGATCCAGCTTGATAGCTTTTTCTATTCTATCGCTCCGGTGATTATGCGCACTGTTTTAGAGCCGCATGCTTTCAAAACGCTCTTTCAGATGAATCTTGAGGCGCAAGCAAAAGGTCTTCCAAAATCAGAAAAGCTGGCGATGTATGAAAAACATGAGTCGGAATTCACCTATTTTGTCATGGCGGCTCATCATCGTTCGATATTAGATGAGATGTCGAAGCCTATCTTAAAATTCCCGCAGGCTGGATCAGATCTCGTTCAGGGATATTCAAAAACCCCAGGTCTGGTGACCATGGGGTATATTTTCAGATGCAACGACGCGCACAAACAGGCGGCGTTTAGGCTAGAAATTGCCAAGCATAGAATGCAAGAGTAGCCAGGAATAGAGCTAAAACGGGCCCTTTTACTGTCTTGATTCCATACAGCTTATGCAGGATATTCAGGATGCTTAGCAAAATCAGCGCTGGATAGAGAACTTCGAGGATCGGAGCCAGAAAATGGATGATGCCCGAAAAATTCAGCGTCGAAATAAAGTAAGAGATCACCAAGGTTCCGATCAGCGAAGCGCCGTAGGAAATTCGACCCTGGCTGATGTCTGTGTGCACAAATTCTGCAGAAACGGCAGCTAGCGCAATCGCTGTCGTCAACGTAGCCAAAGCTACAGCGGCGCAAGCGACTAAACCGGCGTAAGGCCCCAGAATATGCAAAGAAATCTGCGCAATTAACTGATCTTTAGGTGCAGCTGCCAGTTCACTGTTATGCAGCGCTGAAACAAAGGAAAATCCGATGTAAACCAAGCTGAGTAGAATGGCTGCGACGAAGCTTGCTTTCAAGGTAAAATTGATCATTTTCTTATGATCGTATCCGCCGATTGCAGATAGGTCTTTCTTAATGCCTAGGATCACAACCGATGAGAAGAAGAAAGCGCCCAAAAGATCCATCATCTGATAGCCTTCTTTCAACCCTGTAAGAAATGTCGCCATCGCATCGTTGTTTGAGGCAGTAGTTTCCGGATGGAATAACAGGCCTTTAACGACGATCACACCCAAAGTAATCAGAAGGAATGGTGTGAGGAAGTAGCCCAAAATATCAACGATGCTGCTGCGTCGGATGGTCAAAAGGAAGATCACAATCACGGCAAAAAAGCTGAACCAGGGGAGTGGGATGCCCGGGAAAAAGAAGTCAGTTGTCGCATGAGATAAAGCGATGCAGCGTGGCAAAGCGCCAAATGGCCCGATCAAGCCCATGATAAGCAGTGCAATCACAAATCCGGTCTTGTTGCCCAATCTGGAAAAGAAGGATTTGTAATCTCCGTCATAAAGAGACATCGCAATCAACCCAAGAAAAGTCACGCCTACGGCAGTAATCAATAAGCCCAAGATAGCAAAAATGTTTTGGCTTTCAGCCATCTGTCCAATCGCAAGAGGAAACACCACGTTGCCGGCTCCAAAAAACATCGAAAACAATGCTAAGCCCGTGGCTAAGATGTTTCTCCAGGTGTGTGTTGTTTGCATATAATTTCCTCTCGACATTGATAAAAAAATTGTTTTAACAATTGTACATTATTTAGAACTTAAAAGCAAGGTTATAAAACTCTGGGCAAGGGCAAGGGGCAAGGGCAAGGGCAAGGGCAGGGGCAGGGGCAAGGGGGATTTGTATTAATTTCTCTGCGATGGTATAGTGATGCTAATAATTTAAGGCCCTAAGCGCTCACTTTAAATAGGTGAAAAATTTAGAAAATTTGGCCCTTAAAGATCTCTACTTCGATGTTGTCTGGAGACTTTGGTCATCTTGCGGATGAGGCGAAAAAAATCGAAGCTTCCGGAGCGGACTGGCTCCATCTCGACGTCATGGATGGCCATTTTGTCCCCAACTTAACGATCGGTCCACAGGCGGTTGCGGCTGTCAATCGCGCTACGGATATGTTCCTGGATGTGCACATTATGGTGTACAACCCTTGGGATTATATCGAGCGCATGGTTGAATCCGGCGCTGATATGATTACCTTCCATATTGAAGCAACAGAAGAGGTCTCAGATACCCTGCACTACATCAGAAAGTGCGGAGTCAAAGCAGGTTTAGCGCTTTCTCCGGATACCTCCGTTTCTTTAGTTACCAAATATCTCGATCAATGCGATATGGTTCTTCTGATGAGCGTCCATCCGGGATTTGGCGGGCAGGAGTTTATCCCTGATACTTTGGAAAAGATCCGATTTACCCGCGATATTTGCGATAAGCTGCAGATTCGCCAAGGAGGAGTGGTCGATCCTAAAAAAGAGTTGCCGCCCTTTGATATCCAAGTAGATGGAGGAATCAACGAGGAGACGTGCAAGCAGGCCGTAGAGGCTGGAGCTAATGTAATTGTTGCCGGAACTTATCTTTATCATTTCTCTAAGATGGCCGAAGGTGTTAATATATTGAGAAATTGCAAAACGGGAGTGAAATAACGATGGCTGCATCCAAGCAGATTGCACCGGGAATGACCATTTCGGTTGCCAACAAGCTTTATCGCGTCGAATCTTGCGTCAAAGTGACCGTGCCAAAAGGCGCTCCATTTCTCAAAGCTAAATTAAAAGATCTGACAACAGGCGAAGTGATCGAAAAGAACTTCAAGCCTGACCAGGCAGTTCAAGATGTTTCACTGATTGAACGAAAGCTTGAGTATCTCTATCTGGAAGGAAAAAATTACCTATTTCTCGACATCAATAATCTAGACCAGGTGCTAGTGCCGCCCGGAGTCGTAGCAGACAAGATGCACTATCTCAAAGAGGGCGTTGAGTTGAAAGCTTCATTTTATGGCGAATCGATATTCGCTATCGAACTGCCTCAATTCTTAGAGTTGATGGTAGCGAAGGTGGAGTCCACGAAAGTGACCAAGGGAGATCGTGCCGGATTAAGAGTGGCGGTGCTGGAAACAGGTGCCAAGATCGATGTGCCTCCATTTATCGAAGTCGGGGACATCATTAAAGTCGATACAAAAACAGACGAGTATATCCAGAGGGTTTAATGGAAATTAAGCAAATGAAAGAACTGATGGCCGCGATGGCTCGTTGCGGTACGACAGAGTTTGAATTGAAAAAAGGCGATTTTGAGCTACGTTTAAAAAGAATGGACGGCAGCATGAACCAGAAGCCTGGATCGCTCGACGATCTGGATGAGGCAGGAGCCCGATTTGCCCATCAACCACCTGCTTCAAATGCACCGCTTCCCAGAGGCAGCGACATGACTCCAGCCCACGTACAGTATCAGGGCAAAGAAGAGGTGCAAGGCAATTTCATCACCTCTCCAATGGTTGGAACGTTCTATTCTTCTCCTTCTCCTGAAGCGCCGACATTTGTTAAGGTGGGCGATAAAATCGATAAGGGCGACGTAATCTGTATCGTAGAGGCGATGAAAGTGATGAACGAGATTAAAGCACAAAGCTCCGGAATCGTGGCAGATGTGCTTTTAGAGAGCGGAACACCGGTAGAATTCGGCACAAAACTATTTAGAATAGAATAAGGGGTCCATGCAAAAAGTCCTGATTGCAAATCGCGGCGAGATTGCCGTTAGAATCATTCGAGCCTGCCACGATTTAAACCTTCAAACCGTGGCGATCTATTCCCAGGCAGATACTGAAGCGCTGCACGTCCTGCACGCGGATGAAGCGATTTGCGTGGGCGAGGCCCCTTCTCATAAATCCTACCTAAAGATCCCTCACATCTTATCTGCATGCGAGATTACCGGAGCGGATGCAATCCACCCCGGTTATGGATTTTTAAGCGAAAACGCGAACTTTGCTTCCATTTGCGAAAGCTGCGGTCTGAATTTTATCGGCCCATCTCCACAGACAATCGCTATGCTTGGAGATAAAGCTCAAGCAAAAGCGACAGCTAAGGCTGCCGGATGCCCTGTAATTCCTGGCTCTGACGGCATTGTCAGAGACATCCATGAAGCAAAAGAGGTAGCCAAGAAGATGGGTTACCCCATTTTCATCAAAGCAGTTGCTGGCGGAGGCGGAAAAGGAATCCGCATCGCTCACAACGACGATGAGTTCATGCGCCTTTTCCCTGCAGCGAGAGCGGAAGCCGAAGTGAGCTTCGGCAACCCCGACGTTTATCTGGAAAGGATGATCGTAGGACCCCGCCACATTGAAGTTCAAGTGATCGGAGACAAGCATGGCAACGTCGTGCACCTTGGTGAGCGCGATTGCACCATCCAGCGAAGACGCCAAAAACTGATTGAGGAAGCTCCCAGCCCCATGCTCACCCCGAAGCTGCGCGCCAAGATCGGCCAAGCAGCCGTTGATGTGGTGAAAGCTGCAGGTTATTTCTCCGTCGGAACAGTCGAGTTTCTGCTCGATAAAGATCTTAACTTCTACTTTATGGAAGTCAACACGCGCATTCAGGTGGAACACACGGTCACTGAAGAGCTAACAGGAATCGACCTGGTAAAAGCGCAGATTCAGGTGGCAATGGGCGAAAAATTGCCCTTTAAGCAGTCTGACATCGAATTCAAAGGGCATACGATCCAGTTTCGCGTCAACGCAGAAGATCCGGCTCATGGTTTCACGCCCTCTCCAGGCAAGCTGGAATATTACTTGCCCTCCGGCGGTCCCCACGTGCGCGTGGATAGCGCCTGCTATTCCGGCTACCATATCCCGCCCAATTACGATTCGATGATCGCCAAGCTCATTGTGAAGGGCAAAAGCCGTGAAGAAGCGCTGCTCGTTGCCAAAAGGGCGCTGCGCGAATTCCATATCGGCGGTGTGAAATCGACCATCCCATTCCATCTCCACATGCTGCAAGACCCTCGTTTTGTCGGTGGAAAGGATTACGACCTGACCTACATCGATTCTTTGATCGCAGAAGGGTATCGATTCGAAGATCATAACTTGTAATCTTTTCTTGAAAGCGGGTACCCTTGGGGAAAAGTAAAGGTTTCCCTATGAGTTCACCTCACATGTTCCGTTTAAGCCAGCAAAAGCCTGTTAACCAAAACGAAGCGGGATTTAGAATCAAAGCCGATGCAACGAACTTTCCTGCTCTTAAAGGGATGAGCATTTATAAGGTGGTTTTGAACCCTAAAGGGATCAGAGAGCCGCATTGGCACGCAAATGCCGATGAGTTGGGGTACTGCTTAAATGGCTCTGTGATAGTTTCATTCTATAACACATACGACGTAAAGGAAACGTTTCTCGTACAGACTGGAGAAGCATTTTTTATCCCTTCCGGCGCTTTGCATTACATTGAAAACGTTGGAAACAGCTCTGCAGAGCTCATTTTGCAATTTTCCCATGAAAATCCCGAAGAGTTTGGTCTCCCCAACACTGTCGGGATGTTTACCAATGCTGTTTTAGGGAACACTTGGGCAGTAAAGCAAGAGGTGATGACTGCACTTAAGCGCCCTCTTATCGATCAATTTGCAGTGCTCAGACCAGATTCAACACAGATCTCCCCTGAACTGCGCTATACGAACCCCTACCGCTTCTCTTTGGAGAGCGCTCAGCCTATGCTGGAAGCGTCCGGAGGTTCTGCACGCATGGCGAGGCAGAACTCTTGGCCTATTCTCAAGCGGCAAGCGCTTTATTCGCTTCTCTTAACTGACCAAGGGATGCGAGAACCGCACTGGCACCCTCAAACAGGCGAACTCGGCTATGTGAAAGAGGGAAATGGGCGGATGTCTATTCTCAATCCTGAAGGTAAGATCGACACTTATCTGCTGCATCCCGGAGACATCTACTTCGTGCCCAAAGCGTACCCCCACCACATTGAGAACCTGGGCCCAGGACAACTTCACTTCCTGATCTTCTTTGATCAAGCGATGCCCGGAGATGTGGGTTTTTCAGGAAGCATCCGCTCCTTCTCTAATGACGTATTGGGAGCCGTTTTAAAAACGGACCCCCAATTTTTTGATCAGTTGCAGAAGTACTACAAAGACCTCTTCATCGTCGACCGCATTAACTCGATCGATCAATAACGCATGACCATTCTGAGTCTTGGCTGCTCCACTTCTCTTTCAACTTCTACTTCTTGTGCCGCCATCCTGTGTTCGATCCTTTGCCTGAGGATTTCGAATTCGCGTTCTATAGCGTGAGTCATGACAAGATATCTTACATCCCGTGTAAATACCTCCATTTCTTCCTGGGTCGCTTGGAGATTGTGCCTGGTCAAAAATTCTTTAAGATCGCGAACGATGATTTATATGCGTGACAAAATACATCTCAAGTCGATCAGGAGTTTGCGCGCTTTTACTTCCTTTTTAACTTCGACATCGTATTCCTGAACGGCTTTTTTCCAGTGAGGAACGGATATCTTAACCTTGACCCAGTTGTGAACAAGGGCAGATCCGAAAATCTTTTTGACGATCTCTGAGTAGATTTCCATTGTATCTAAAAGAATCGGATTGAGCTCACCATTGGTGGTATAGGAGTCTAGCAACGATTCCATATCTAAAAGGTGTCTGCTCATTTCATCACAAAGAACTTTTCCTATATCTTGTTCGAAATTCAGAACAAACAATCTGATCTGAGGAATTAGCCAAGCATCTTGCGCCGCAGTCGCCTCGTTGATTGGATTTAAAGTGTCTACAAGATGCATCATCGCTGAAAGCGTGTAATTGAGTTGAAGAGCCTCTTCTTTAATCTCTTCTGGGGCATTATTAGATTGTTCAATGATCTCCTTATTTTCTTTAGCGGCATCAAAGAACTTTTCATAATGCTTCTTTTCAATTTCACTTTTGCGTTGTGCTTTGAAGATGGAATAGAACAGTTTATCAAAAAAGGTTCTTGGAGCCCTCTTAAGGTCTATCCAAGCCTTCACTAATTGAATATGCTCTGGAACTTCTTCGATTTCTTTATCGGCAAATCGAATTTGGGCAGCGACTCTATCCATTAACTGACCTTCGACTTTGACGCCATTCGTCAAGTAATGACCGCTAATTGCACATCGTTGTGAAGGATGGAATTCGAGCTCTTGCATCTTCAAAATCAGCTGAAGAGATTGCTGGATCCGTGGATAGGAATTTAATTGTTGTGCTGCCACTCGTATTACATGCAGATCCTCGTTAGAAGCCTTTGTGAATGGGCCATTCCACAATTTTTGCAGTCTGGCTTGAAATGCGGGCTCAGTAAATGCATTTAAAGTTACATTGCCGGGGAAGGTATGGACTTTAACGCTCAGATCTAGCAATTCAAGGGGGATGTCTTGAGGGGAAGATGACCCTAGTTTGGCCGCATTCAAGTAGACTCTTTCTAAATAGCATTGCTTCTCTCCCTCTGTTAAGCGAGCTAGTTCAGTCTCTTTGGGGTTTTCAAATTGATTATGCAAAAGGCGAATTCTATCTCGAAGTTCCGGATAGGATTCGCATTCACGTGTTCGAAGCAATAAGATGTGTGTTGGGTCTGTGAAGCATTTGCGAACGGATTTTAGGTCCTCATATACGTCCTTCAAAGTGGCCATTTGAAACTTATACTCCGATGCTTCGAGTATTTGGCTGGTCTCGTCGGAAAAAAGCCGTTCAAAATTAGCTTCAGGTGCATGCTGTCGGATTAGTGTTCTAAAGTTTAGCTCTTTTTCATCGAACGCTTTTTGGAATAATTTTCTTTTGGCTTCAACTTTAGCTGAATTTAGCCTTCCAGCGTATTCTTCCGCGACACTTTGAATGTTGTCGATTGCTTCAAAAGAGGTTGCCTCGCGAGTTTCATCTATCGCCTTCCTGAACTGTTCGTATACAGCTTTCTTTTCCTGGTACACTTGAAACTTTGCCAAAACTTCTTCTTTGGCAGGGCCTGCAGGCATCTCTTCAATTTGCTGTTGCAGATCTCCTTGTGGGCTTTTTAGATTGTTGAGATGGCTTTCTAACCTACCTATAAGAATATCTCTTGTTTTGTACTCCTTGTCGAGCTCCTCTCTTCTATTATCGATCAGATCTGCAAGCTCTCGATTGCCGATCGCTTTATAATGGAATGCCACTCTCGTGAGGACAGGGAAATCCTCTCTCTTGAATGAGAAGTTGTCCTGAAATTTTTTTTTAGTGATCTCGTCAACTTCCGTTTGAAATTCTTCA
>JBKEAL010000003.1:0-1652 GCA_047972195.1 Parachlamydiaceae bacterium | reverse complement strand
TTGGTGTGAATTGATAATAGCAATGCGTATTGATTTAGGCAATAGCTAAACGTGTTTTGACCATCAATACGCAAGCGTATAAATTTAAACTCATGAAAAAAGAAACTCTTGCAGAACGCCTGAATCAGGCGATGGAACTATCTGGCATGTCTCAGGGCGCTCTGGCTAAGGCGTCTGGCGTTGCTCAGCCCACCATCTGGCGGCTGACCAGCGGCAATGCCCGCGGCTCAACTAAAATCGTTGAGATTGCCAACGCGCTTGGCGTTCGCTCTGAGTGGCTTTCAACCGGAGTCGGCCAGATGCGTGACGATGGTCAAATGCCCGCAATCTCTCAGCCAAAAACCGAGCCGGGACCTACTGACACATTCCGCATTGAAGCGCTAGACTTTTACGTAAGCGCTGGGCCAGGAGCCATCAACAGCGAGTTTGTAGAGGTGCTACGATCCGTGGAATATTCAGTCGAAGATGCCCGCCGCATGTTCAATGGCAGGAAGGCAGAGCAGATAAGAATCATCAATGTTCGCGGTGACAGCATGTCCGGGACCATTGAGCCAGGAGACTTACTGTTCGTAGATATCAGTGTCCAGCACTTTGATGGTGATGGCATCTACGCATTCATCTACGACGACACATCCCACGTGAAGCGCCTGCAGAAGATGAAGGATAAGCTCCTGGTCATTTCCGACAACCAGACTTATCGCCCGTGGGAACCGATAGAAAAAGAAGAAATGAACAGGATACTGGTGTTCGGTAAAGTTATTGGCAGCATGCCTCAAACATACAGAAAACACGGTTAACATTTTTGCCTAACGGCTTTTCACAGCAAGGATTATCATGAAAAAGTTGGTTATTGCAGCGACTGCAGCTGCGCTTCTCTCTGGGTGTATGTCCATTCCTAAACCCGTAAATCTCCCGCCGTTCCCGCAGGCCGAGTATGACAGGTTGAAACTTGATGGCTCAGAAAAGCTGACTGGCCAGGCCTTCCTCAAGACGATGGGCGGAGACGTAAAAGTAGCTGCAGGTAGTCAGGTGATCCTGATGCCAAAAACCTCTTACACCGATTTCCAGTTCGCCACCTGCATGGGCCTGACCCGCTGCGACAATGAAGATATGCGCGCAGCGAAGTATGAGAAGGTCACGATTGCTGATGCTCATGGTAAGTTTGAGTTCGATAACATTGCCCCTGGCGAATACTACGTTCAGACCACCGTCACCTGGATGCGCCCATCCACCTACGGGCTGGTGACTGAAGGTGGTGCACTGATGTCCGCCGCGTCAGTAAAGGCAGGCCAGAACAATACGGTGATGGTTACCCGATAATTTTATCAGTTCAGAAGAACCCAGCCATAGCGCTGGGTTTTTTATTGCCTGCAGATATCCCGAACATCACAGCAATCCCCACCAAGTGAAAACAAGCTACGAATCTCACTCACACGAAAAAATATCAAATTAAATTCCTTTAGCTATCAACGCATTAATAGCAATTGCTATTATTTAATATCAATACGTATTGCTATAAACAATACTCATCGCTATTATCAATCCATCGAAACGAAACATCGACAGCTGAGCGAAGTTAGCCAGCGGCGAAGTGGAGTTATCTGCATGTTTCCCCTGACGGAGTGCCTAAGAAAAACAGCGAGTGCATGTAC
>JBKEAL010000301.1:0-1380 GCA_047972195.1 Parachlamydiaceae bacterium | reverse complement strand
CAGACTGTTGCCGAAGCTCAGGCATATCAATCCACGAATATCGAAATTTTGGCTAATACGGACAGCGTGCAGGTAGTATATCATAAAATGCTGAAGCTGTACGGATTGACATTTTTCAAAGCGTGTAGCTTTACCCATAATAATTTGAATGTAGAAAGCAGTGCAGGATGTGTGATGCTGGTAAAAAACGCCGATACCGAAACAATGACCGTAACGGTGGCAGACCCGCAAAAGCAGGCGTCTCCGATTAAAATAGGCATAAAGACTCCTTCTCTGATTGAATTTAAAGCGGTAACGTATCAAAACCCCGCTTCTCCGTACGAAGGAAAATCGTTGGAGTTCACCGTAGATAATCAAACACCTAAATACGAAGGAAAAGAAGTGTTGTTGGACCGATCGGGTTGGATTATTATCGCCTCATCCGAAGGACCGGTAGATGGTACGGTAGCCCCCGCAGGCGATATGCCGGAATATATGATTGACGGCGACCAAAATTCGGCTTTCCTATTTGTGAAACCGGGTAAAACCTATGCTGGTATAAGCGTACCGGCCGGCGGAAAACCTTGGTTTGCCATTGATATGCAGCAAGTGGCCGATATGACCTATATTCTCTACCGCCATCGCGATTACAACAATACATTGACTTCTCTCAGAGCAAGCAAAGGTTCATTCTACGGGAAAAATAGCGATGCGGAAGGGTATCAGCCGATAATGGAAAATTTTGATATGGCTACCGATGTATCCGAAGTCCGCATCGATTTTCCTGCGAAAGTTTCCTATCGTTACGTAAAGTTTGTAATGGAAGCGTGGGATACAGCCAGCGGAAGCACAATTCAGGTTTCAGAATTCAATATTGGAAATCTGAAACAGACAGATACATCAACCGACATCGGTAATGCCGTGTCGGAGAATGACAATTTACCTGTAATACTTTATCCTAACCCGGTAAAAGTAGGACAACCGTTTTATTTACAATCGAACAAGAATCTCGACGGTTCTACAATAAGTGTCTATACGCTTTCGGGCATTAAGGTAAGAGAAATAGAAGCAAAGTCGAGTCAAGTAGGATTAACCCTTGACAAGCAGGGGCTGTATTTCGTGGAAGTAAAGAAAGACAAGAAAATTTTAGTGCAGAAAACGGTAGTGAATTAAAGCGCAATTAGTCTTTTAGAAATAGCAGATTCAATCTATAGATCATTGTATCAAAAAAAATTACGAGCTTACTCGTAACATTTTATTTTCCAATTAAAATATTTTATTAATTAAATTCAATTTATTATGAGAAAAATTTATTTACTTTTTATTCTCTTTGTTGCCACAATATCACAAGCGGCAACAATCTACGTTAAGCCCTCTTCTCAGGGTGGAGATGATACTACA
>JBKEAL010000032.1:0-8323 GCA_047972195.1 Parachlamydiaceae bacterium | reverse complement strand
CCCTCGCCCGCGCCCTCCAAGGCCGCAGTAAGTTATACCCCTGCCCTGGCCCTTGCCCCTGCCCTTGCCCCTGCCCTTGCCCCTGCCCTTGCCCCTGCCCTTGCCCCTGCCCCTGCCCTTGCCCCTGCCCCTGCCCCTGCCCCTGCCCCTGCCCCTGCCCCTGCCCTTGCCCTTGCAAAATGTTACACAAAGAAGTAAGTTCTTTAGCCTTTCTTAGTTCGATATGATTGCCGTTGAAAAAATTCAAGAGCTTGTTTTCGGGCAAGGGCAGGGGCAAGGGAGTTACGGTTGGGAAAGGTTTGATATCTCTTGCAAAGTTTCCCCAATCTTCCTAACATAGACGTTCTTTGGAGTGTTACACCATGCGAAAAATTCTACTGCTCATCATCGCTTTATTCACCTTTGCGGGACAGCTTCAAGCTGTGCAAATCGAACAGATGCCTATCGATTCTATCGAGGTCATTGGAGGAGAAGACACCTCCACTGAGCTGGATCCGAGCGGTGTCGTCAATCGAATCAAAACGCGCGCGGGCGACGTGTTTTCTCAAACGATCTTCGACCAAGACTTAAAAACGTTGGCCAAAGAGTTCGACCGCGTCGATCCTTCTGTGGAAGTGGTCAACAAGAAGCTGAAGATCACCTTGAAAGTGTGGGCGAAGCCGATGATCCGTTCGATCACATGGGATGGCAATTGCAGGATCGAAACGAGCAGCCTCCAATCGGAACTCGGCGTTTCCGTCTGTTCAGTGTTTGACCGCCAAGGGTTTAACAAGGCGTTCCACAAGCTAAAAGCGTACTACATCAAGAATGGCTATTTTGAGGCGGAACTGAGCTATACGACCGCTGTGGATCCATGCACCAACGAAATCGATATCGCCATCCAGATCAACGAAGGCCGCTCCGGCAGGATCAGTGGCATTGTGTACCACGGATTCAATCAGTGTGAAGTGGATGAAATCTCCGAATTGCTAGTGACCAAGGAATACAACCTCCTCAGCTTCTTTACGGGAGAGGGCAACTACAACGAAGACATGGTGCAGCATGACCGCTCCCAGATCATCAACTTCTTGCAAAACGAAGGCTATGCTGATGTCACCGTCGACGTAGTGATTGTAGAGAGTGCGTACCACAAAAACCGCATCGAGATCCATCTCACAGCGTGCAAAGGTGCATGCTATACATTGGGTGCAGTGACATTCGAAGGCAACACGATCTTTTGTAATGAAGAGATCGAGCGCTGCCTGCTCATTCAGGAAGGCGGAACCTTCTCTCCGGAAATGATCCGCGAAACTGCAAGCCGTATCGAACGTTTGTATGGCCGTAGAGGTTACATCGACGCAAACGTATCCTATGAGCCGAAGCTAGAGCTAGATTGCGGATCGGTTTACTCCGTCAACTACGTTATCGAAGAAGGCGAACCTTTCCGGATCGGTATGGTCAAAGTATTTGGCAATTGCACAACACAAACGAACGTCATCCTCCATGAAACGCTGCTCGTCCCCGGCGAAAAATTCAACACTGACAAACTGAAGCGCACGGAAGAAAGACTTACAAACATCGGCTATTTCAGCAACGTGAACGTTTATGCCGTTAGAAGCGAAGGCGACAACACATGCGAAGACGGAAGCTACAGAGATGTCAATATCGAAGTAGAAGAAAAGCAGACCGGAAAATTTGGCGTTTTCTTTGGATACAGTACTGTTGAAACGCTGTTTGGCGGTTTGAGCATCACAGAGAAAAACTTTAATTCGGCAGGATTATGTTCCATTCTGTCGGGGTGCCCAGGATCTCTTAGAGGCGGAGGAGAATTCTTAAGCTTAACCTCGACAGTGGGTAACAAGAGCACAGCTTACGGCCTCTCCTGGACGAAACCTTACTTTATGGACACGAAGTGGAGCGTAGGCTTTGACATCGACAAATCCTATAACCGCTACATTTCCGATGACTACGATATCAAGGCGCTTGGATATACTCTGCGCGCGAACTATGAGTTCAACCCCTTCGTCCGTTTGAGCCTCCACTACCGCATCAGAAACACCAAAGTAAGCCTCGATAGCAAACCATTTGAGGACTGCGAACTGTACCACGCATCGCGCATCCACGGATTGATCTCGGCAGCAGGCTTTGCAATCTCCTATGACTCGACAGACCGCTTTGAGATGCCAACTCGCGGTTTCCGTTCCGTATTGGAAGCGGAATTGGCCGGCATAGGCGGCGACCACACCTTCTATGGACTTGCCTACCTGAACTCTTACTACACTCCCTTCTTAGAAAAAGGCGTGTTTAAACTGAGAGGCGACTTCCGCTTCCTGCAACCGTTCGCCGGCACAGGCTTTAACGACATGCCTTTGGACGAGCGCTTGTTCTTGGGAGGCACCAATACCGTTCGAGGTTACAAAGACTATAAGATCGGACCGCAGTTCCCCATCAGCAAAGATCCTAAGGGGGGTATCTCGATGCAGATTCTGTCTGCGCAGTACAACTACTATCTGAACAAGCGCGTCATCGGATTTTTATTTGCAGATGCCGGTCACCTCTCGACGAAAGATTGGGATTTCGGTAGACTGTACACTTCGGTCGGATTTGGCGCTCAAGTGAAGCTTTTGGACAGCTTCCCTCCTATCACCTTAGGATTAGGCTTCCCGATCAACCCAAAACACCATGGAGAGGTGAAAAACTTCTTCATCAATTTTGGAGCAAGTTTTTAAAAGGCCCGCATGAACATTAGGAGTGTTATCATGAATAGGAAAAACTTTGTCACGTTATTCACCTCTTGCGCATTACTATTTGCCTCGTCATCATTTGCTGCAGAAGCGACTAAAATCGGTACTGTCAACTTCAAACTCTGCGTTGAAGAGTCAAAACTAGGCAAACAGGAACAAGCTTCTTTTGAAACGATGAAAAAGCAGATGGAAAACGTCGTTGAAGAGAAAGAGAAAGTGTTGAACGATCTCGCAACCAAATTGAACGACCCAGACCAACTCGATTTAATGAGCCCTGAAGCAGAAACGGATCTGAAAAGAAAATTCCGCGCTTTAAGCCAAGAGCTTTCACAGTTACAAAACCAGTACTACCAAACATTGCAGCAAGCTAACATCAAAATTGTGCAGTCTTTGTCAGATGCAGTCACTAAAGCTTCTGAAAAAGTAGCTAAAGATTTGAAGCTCGACCTCGTCATCAACGACGAAACTTGCTTTTTTGCAAGCCCTGCACTCGACATCAGCTCTAAAGTTGTGGTTGAAATGAACCGTTCTGATGACCAGGCGGGCACTAAACCTGCTGAAGCAAGTGCTGCAAAATAATGGGAAAAGAAGCTTATACATTAAGCGAACTGGCGGAGCTTACGAGCTCCCGCCTTTCTGGCGATGGCACCTACCTGATTAGCAATGTTGCCGATCTGGAAAGTGCTACGCCTACCGATGCGTCATTTCTTTCTAACCCGAAATACGCAGCGGTCATGAAAAATTCCAAAGCTGGCGTCATTTTCATTAATGACTCTGTCGAATGTCTCGACGGCCGAAACTACCTCATCACGAAAGACCCCTCACTTGCTTTCCAAATCCTCGTAGAGACCTTCTATGACGATGCCAAAATCCCCTCAGGTTTTCCCGGCATCCACCCTTCAGCCGTCATCCACCCTACCGCAAAAATCGGCTCAAACGTCCAGATAGGCCCCTTTGCCGTCATCGAACAATACGCACAGGTCGGCGACCGCACCATCATCGGCCCTCACACCTACCTTGGCCCCAAATCCACTCTTGGAAACGATTGCCTCATCCATCCCAATGTCACCATCCGTGAACGCTGCAGCATCGGCAATCGCGTCATTATTCAGCCCGGAGCCGTCATCGGTTCTTGCGGCTTTGGCTACATCACAAACGCTCAAGGCCACCACGTCAAACTGGACCAGCTAGGCACCGTCACCATCGAAGATGACGTAGAAATCGGCGCTAACACAACCATCGACCGCGCCCGCTTCAAAACCACTAAAGTCAGCAGAGGCACTAAAGTCGACAACCTCGTCCAGCTAGGACATGGAGTCGTCCTCGGCGAAGACAATATGATCGTCGCCCAGGTCGGCATCGCAGGCTCCACGGAAACCGGCCGCCACGTCGTACTCGGCGGTAAAGCTGCCATCGCAGGCCACATCAAACTCGACAGCGGCGTCCGCGTCGCAGGATTTGCAGGCGTCTCCAAATCCCTCCCCAAAGGCGACTACAACGGCATCCCCGCCATCCCCGTCCAAGACTACAACCGCAACGCTGTCCTCCTGCGCAACATGCAGAAGTTTGTCGACCGCCTCAAAAAACTCGAAGAAAAACTGAAGTAGTTTTTGCCTTATCTTATTGATTTAATATCAAAACTGAATTAACATCTTACAAATTAACAAAACAAGCACTATAAAATGACGTTATCTATTTCCCCTCAAAAAAGAGAAGCTTCTTCTTCCTCCCCTGAACCTAAAAGGCAAAAAGTCATTATCTCTAGAACAGACCAAAGGATTCATGAAATCTTAAATCATCGTTCTCTTATTAAACACTACAGAGACCTTCTCGTACGCTGGCATGAGATTGCAGGGAAAGAGATCCCAAAACAGCTCAAATGCACTTCCCAATCCCCTAAATGGGCTGTATCTATAGATCCTAGCGATAACTTTATCCACCTTGCTATGAAGATGAGGGATTATCCGCTGACAAAAGCAGTCATCACAGAACATCCTCAAGTAGAACATCCATTGTCCCTTGCGATATCTCTTGGCGATCAAAAGATACAAGGCCTTTTTGCAAAGCGTGGATTGCAGGATGCTGAAGGCAATACCATTCTGCACGTCCTATTTGGAAATCGCGTCGCAGAGGGTCAAACTCCTCCAGATTTTGCTCCCTTTGAAGAAGCAAATCCAGACCTGACGACCGAAAACACTGCAGGGAAAACGTGCTATGAGCTTGCAGTTGATAACTTCCACCGCAAAAGTTTCCGACGCATGATGGCTTATATGGAATCGAAAGGTCAACCGATTTCCCCAGCTCTCAGCAAAAGAGCTCTTTCTTACAAAGAACCTCAAGATCCCGATGGATGGATACGGTGTATTATGGAAGTAGGATGCTTTCAGGTACTTGGAAGATTTGCTCAAGCCAGCCGGAATACAGGAAAAATTGCACGAGAGGTATTAATTCAAAAAGTTTCCATGATGAGCAGCAAAGTAAAAACCTATGAGACATCTTTGCTTTATATGCAAAGTCTGAAAAATGAGCTCTCGATAAGGTTAGGGAGGTCGTCAGTCGATGTTCACTCTCTTGCTCAAGATGAAATCTGCTTTACCCTAGCTAATCTAGGGGGGACATACATAGATGATAAGAGAAAAGCTCGCGAAAACCCATTGCTCGATCTGCTAGCCCTGAAATCGTCCTGGAAGGGGCTTGGAAAGCTGCCTGTACAATTGGCCGGAGCCGGAGCCATCGCTGTATGCTACGCCGTTTTATATAACAAGTTTGAACTATTAAAGCGTTTATTAGAGCATGGATATCCGGTGGAAAGCTGTGATTACGCTGAAGTCGACGAGAATGATGATGAATTAAATATCCGTGAAGTCAATAGATCGCCTTTACACTTGGCTGCGGAATACAACCGCTATGAAATGATCCCCTTGCTTATTCGGGCCGGAGCAAAATTAACTGAGCGATCACTTTCTTGCGGGCGGACACCGATGAGAATCGCGCTCGAAAACGACTCGACAGAATCCATGCAGATCTTGTCAGATGCCCTTTTAAAACACGCAGATGAAATTTTAGCTGCTCATCAGTAAACCGAAGCTTCCCAATAAGCGGGGGAAATCAAAAGCCCTCGCGTTGTGGTAGTTTCGATAGGGCGGATTTCCTGAATATGCAACGCTTTCATGATAGCGAGCGTCAGGATGCAGTTGGAGACATCAACGTGGGCGTAGGGATTGTTCAGCTCTTCGTCGGTCTTGTTTAAGGCATTCTCAATATAGTCTCTTAAACCGCTGCGTGTGATCAGATCGCCTTCAGAGGCAATGGGGCGTATGCTGTGGTAAAATAGGCGGCCAATGCCGATCACAGGAGCCTCTTTTTGAATCTTTTGTTTGATGATAGGGTAAGCTTTTCTTGCAAAAGCGCGCGCATAACTGTCTGCAGCTGCAAGATCTTCTTCGCTCATTGGGTTGGGAGAATCGATCTCCTCTAGATCATTTTCCTGAATGGCATCGACGATGTAGTTCTTAAAGGCCACTGAACCCATTTGCTCACCCATGTAAACCGTTAAGCTATCGTTAGAGTTAGCTGTTGTGATTTGAAGACTGCCTGTGCCGATATCCCACACAACAGCCTCTTCACGATCAAAATCCCCTGCTGCCATAGCACTGAAAAAAGCAATTTCCCCTTCTTCTCTTTGTGGAATGATCTGCACATGAATGTTTGTTTCTCTTTCAATATCAGCGAGAAATCTTTTTAGATCGTTAGCTTTTCTAAAGGCTGAAGTGGCGATCGCTGCGATTTTTTGCACTTCATGCTGATCGGCGAGTTCCTTAATTTCCTTGAAGGTCTTTAAGCCTAAATCCTTTGTTTCCTGATCGAACGTTCCATCGGGAGATTTATCAAGAGAAGCTTGGTAAGGAACGGAAAAAGAAGTGTCTAAAAGTATCTCAACGATTTGGTTAGTTTCAACATCGACATCGGCGATGGCCACTTTCGTTCCACCGGAACCGATATCGATGGCAGCGCGGCGTTCCACCTCAGCATGCAGAGGAGAAAAACACGCGCTGATTAAAATAACAATTAAATATAAACGATTCATGCTAAAATTGTATCATTTAATATAATTATTATCAATTTAATATTTAATTAAGCCGCTTCTTCCTCAAATTCCTCAGAATGAAGAATGATAAAACCTTCTGTATTGAACTGAGAAACGGCTGGAAGTTGCGTGCCAATTGTGATATGGAAATCGTGCCCTTTCAACTTGGATGAAAGGCCATAACTCTCTCTTAAGCTCTCTAGCTCAGGAGCTGAAACCGCGATAAGCCATAACTTTTTCATCTTATTGTCGCGATTCAACTTCACTGTTCTTATTTCCATCACAGTGAATGTATACTCCTGTCCGAGCTCCTTGATCTCCCAGATTTCATTGTCGATCAGTTCATTTTCATACATGACGCTAATGTGAGCTCCAATCCCTTTCTTGCTTGTATAATGTCTCGGAGGAACGATTCTTCCGGGAGCTACGATTAAAGGAAGCGACTCTGCAATAAAGTCTTTGGACACTTCAACATATAAGTATCCATTGTCTTTTTGCTTCAGGATCCCTTTTTGTTCGAATTGAACGACAGTCTCTATTACTTCTGGTTGATCTTCAACTTGATAGTCAACTGCTGCAAAAGCAGTTGCGGCCGTCAGAATGACGAATAGTGCGATTTTTTGGATAAAACCCTTCATTAAACATCTCCTTAAATGGTTGAATAAATGTTTATCCTTAAAGATAGTAACTAATGACGGAATTAAATGCCAGATTAAATTAACAACGCAATCGGCTGTTCAAGGATCTTTTTCAAAGTGCCCAAGAACTCTGCCGCTTTGACGCCATCCACTACGCGATGGTCTGCAGATAAAGTTAAGTGCATTACCTTTCCTGGCCTTACCACGCCATTTTTGACCACCGCCTCATCCAAGATGCCGCCAACAGCCAAAATGGCAGCCTGAGGCGGGTTTAAGATGGCTGCGAAGGACTCTACGCCAAACATTCCCAGATTGGAAACGGTGAAGGAGCCTCCCTGAAACTCCGCTGGGGCAAGCTTGCCCGCCTTTGCTTTCTGAGCCAGAGCGCGTATCTCGGCGGAAATTTCCGATATCGACTTGTGATCAGCTGACGTTACGATGGGCGTAATCAAACCGGAAGGAGTATCGACTGCGACAGAAACATCGATGGTGTTGAACTGCAAGATCGCATTCTTTGATGCATGAAACCCAGAGTTAACTACTGGATGCTCTCTTAAAGCTAAGGCACATGCCTTCACAATGCAATCATTGAAAGACACTTTCACTTCCAGCTTCGACAGATGCTCTCTAAATTCCACCAGATTTTCCGCATCAATTTTCATCGTCACATAAAAATGCGGGATCGTGCTCTTGGCTTCCTGAAGCCGTTGGCTAATCACTTTTCGCACTGGAGACAACGGCAGCTCTTGTACCGCCTCTTCTGACCTTTTGGGTTGCGCACTCTCCAAATCTTTGGCCACGATGCGGCCTCTGGGCCCTGAACCTTGTACGGCACTTAAATCGACCCCCTGCTTCTCTGCCAGCTTTTTAGCCAA
>JBKEAL010000262.1:0-1167 GCA_047972195.1 Parachlamydiaceae bacterium | reverse complement strand
GCGTGTGCTGTCAGGAATAAATCCTTATGCTTCAGCAGATACTCTGGATAAAGACAAATCAGTCAAGACTCCTGCATTAGTATATACATACAGTAGTGAAGGCAGTGGTGAAGTTACTCGCAATTTTCATCGTTGGGCACGCAAATACGGAATTAAAAATGGGGATAAAGACAGAAGTATCCTGCTAAATAACTGGGAAGCTACTTATTTCGATTTTGACGAGCCGAAGTTGACTCAGATTATTGACGACGCTTCTAAAATGGGCTTTGAATTATTCTTATTAGATGATGGCTGGTTCGGAAATAAATATCCGCGCAATGGTGATAATGCAGGACTTGGAGACTGGCAGACAAATAAGAAAAAATTACCGAATGGAATTCCATATCTTATAAATGAATCGCATAAAAGGGGTCTGAAATTTGGCATCTGGATAGAGCCTGAAATGGTAAACCCAAAAAGTGAACTGTATGAAAAGCATCCCGATTGGGTAATTGCACAGCCACACAGGGAGCGTACCGAACAACGCAATCAGTTGATACTCGATCTGAGCAACCCTAAAGTACAGGACTTTGTATATAATACTGTGGATAATATTTTGCAGGAAAATCCGGGTATAGATTATGTGAAATGGGATTGCAACCGTTTTGTATTTAATCCGGGCTCATCGTATCTTCCTGCCGACAGGCAATCTCATTTATGGATAGATTATAGCAATGCATTATTGGAGATAATGAACAAGGTAAGGGTGAAATATCCAGACGTGACATTTATGTTATGTTCTGGTGGTGGCGGACGTATTGATTATGCTTCGATGAAGAATTTTGATGAATACTGGATTAGCGATAATAACGACCCGTTACAACGCATCTTTACGCAATGGGGGGCTCAATATTTCTTCCCTACTGTAGGACTGGCAAGCCATGTTTCCGTATCGCCTAATCATATTTCAGGGCGTAGTACTCCTTTGAAATATCGCTTTGATATTGCTATGGCAGCCAAACTGGGTATGGATTTACAGCCTGTGCAAATGACTGATGAAGAAAAGGTATTTTCCAGAAATGCAATAGAAACATATAAACAAATAAGAGGCACAGTTCTGCATGGAGACCTTTACAGAATACTTTCTCCTTACAAAAATAACCGGACTGCTTTTATGTATGCTTCCGA
>JBKEAL010000213.1:0-2134 GCA_047972195.1 Parachlamydiaceae bacterium | reverse complement strand
TCTGTGTTGTGTTAGAAGCACACAAGCTTACAATTTTTTTCTTTATCCTCACTAAAATTTTATCTGAAAGGCAAAAAATTTTAGGATAAGTCGACCGAAGGGAGACTTATCCTACAAGGCCTGTATTATTTAAAAATTTATAATAATTATTGTATAAAAATAAAAGATTAATGTAAATATTAAACAATTAGAAACGTACTAGGTGTGTCTCGATGAGTTATAGCATTGCCTTTGAGGATAAAATCGCTGAAGCGGAAGACAGGAAAATGTCTCAGGATTTGATCGCCTATGAGAGTGATCATGGGATTGATGTGAATTATAAAAAATTTGCGCTGGTTTTACGGGATGACAAAGGTGTTGCATTTGGAGTGTTAAATGCGTACACCGCTTTTGCTGAAATTTACGTCGATGATATTTGGGTAGATGCGCCCTATCGCGGCAAGGGGTTTGGGAGGAAGTTGCTAGATGAGCTCGAACGTCATTTTCAGGGAAAAGGATTCAATAACATCAATTTAGTCACAAGCGCTTTTCAGGCCCCCGGGTTTTATGAAAAGTGTGGATTTCAAGCAGAATTTGTAAGGGAAAATAAGAAAAACCCAAAGTTAACGAAAACGTTCTTTGTGAAGTTCTTCAATGAAGAGGAGCAGTCACAGGGCATTTTAAAGAAGAAAGAACTTAGAAAAAGCGGTTGTCCCCTTGTTATTGGAATCAGTGGAATTTCTGGTGCGGGAAAATCTACGTTGATGAGAAAGCTGTCTAAAACATTGCAAGCGACTAAGCTTTTCTGGGATGATTATGATGAAATTTCCCAGGCATCTCAAGATTATGTAGAGTGGTTTTATTCTGGAAAAGATTACAATGCCTGGGACTACCCAAAACTTGTTGATACTTTACGCACACTTAAAAATGGCGAAAGAGTCATTTGCCCGGCTACAGGGAAAGAGCTCTCCCCGTCTAAATATATTCTATTTGATGCTCCTTTAGGGTATTGTCACCAGGCAACAGGGAAACTTATTGATTTTTTGGTCTGTCTGGATACACCTTTGGATATTGCTCTAGCGCGTCGATTAATTCGTGACTATCAGGGCGATTCCAATGCACAGAAGATGGTGAATGAGCTTCAGGAGTATTTGTCGAAATCAAGACCTCTATTTACTTTATCGTCCGAAGAAAAGACCTCTGATCTACTTCTTGATGGGAATCTATCCCTGAATGAACAAGAGAAACAGGTGTTAAATGCCTTAACGCACCTCGGTTGATCCTCAAAAAATGATATTACTCTTTCCCGTGCTTCAGGAAATAGGCTATTTCCTCTTTATTTTTGTTGCCTTGAGCAACTTTGATTACAAATTCTTCGTATTCAATTTCAGAAAATACTATTGGTATTCCGTTTTCTTCTAAAAACAAAATCGTTGTAAGCGCACCAGTCCGTTTATTCCCATCATTGAAAGGGTGATTTTGTACGATGTGAAATAGGTAGGCTGCAGCCTTGTCATAAATTGTTTTATGCAGGAACTTACCATACATTGACGCTCGAGGCATTTCTACGGCTGAAATTAGTAATCCCTTATCTCGAATGCCAGATAATCCTCCATGATCCTCTAGAAATGCATCATGTAGTTCAATGATTTGTTCCACTGTAAAAAATTTCGTCATCGTTTAGAGAGGTTTTTTGCGAGTTGATAGCGTTCTTTACGAATTCTCTTTAACCCTCTCCTGAATGAGGTGTTGTCTAACTCAATATCTTCTTCCTCTTCGGCAGCTTCTTTAAAAGCTAAAGCTTCCAAAATATATTCACGCATAGAAATGCCTTTCTTAGTCGCTATCATCTTTAAGTGTATATGCTGTTCAACAGGAATATCTAAGCTTAAACGAATCATAGCATGTGCTTGTCCCATCTAAATCCTCCTTATTTCCACATTTCCATAATAACTGAAATGTTGATAAATGTCAATGATCTGCGGGTAAGGTGGACTTCCTGACATTTTTGTTGCGTGGGTAGCTGAACTGAATTAGATTTGGGGAATGGACAGGTTTTCTGTTGAGTGTCTGATGCGTAGGTAGGATTTCGATCCCAATTACCATGCGCGGAATACCTCTTATTACGATTGGGGTACGATGGTGCGGGTGAAGT
>JBKEAL010000026.1:0-10897 GCA_047972195.1 Parachlamydiaceae bacterium | reverse complement strand
GATTGGCCAGCAGGTTTATATCGACGAGCGTGATCAGGAATTTAAGGCTTGGTGGCGGGAGTATATGTAATCGATTGTTTTAAAAGCCTAATATGAAGGTGCCCATATCTAGTGGGCACACCACTAAACTCATTTTTGGACATTTCCGTGTCAGTGACTTTCCTAAATTAGCAACTAACGGATAATATTTAGTAATGTTATCGAATGAGAGAGTTCTGTTATCAGCAAACTCTTTCTTTATAGCACCTAAGCAAAAATAACTGTCTATCCCATCAACAAAGGAACTTGCTCTGCTAATGAATCAATCAGCAATCGGGTACGATGAGGGAGGTACTTGGTTTTAAGCCAAACAACATGAATGTCGATTGGCTGAACTTTCTGACTATCCATGACTAAACTAAGCTGTCCTGTTTCAACATATGGTGTACCTAACCAGTTTGGTAGCCACGCGAGTCCTCCACCTTCAATCGCAGAATCTGCAATAACCTGTAAGTCATCATAAATTTCCTTACTGGCAGGTGATATATCAATCAAAGCTCCTTTGTCGTCTCGTACAGTCCAAGGTTGTGTATGTGACTTTCTCCCATAAAGGATGCCCCTATGCTTTTGGAAATCGGCGATGGATACTGGAACACCAAACTGCTTTAGATAGGCAGGAGAAGCAAATAGAGCCATTCTTTGCACAGCTATCTTTTTACCAATCAGAGCGGTCGAATCAGCGAGGGAGCCTATCCGAATTGTCACATCAAAACCTTCCGCCAAAATATCAACGACTCGGTCTGAAAACTCTGTTTCTATTTGAATATTAGGATGGGAACGAGTCAAAGATCGTATAACAGGTGCCACACATCGACGACCAAATAAGACCGGACAACTTATCCTTATCTTGCCCTCAGGTCCAACTTGCCCATCTCTGAGTTCTGATTCAAGGGCATTCAAATCATTCAACATTGTCAAACAATGTTCGTAGTACAACCCACCTTCATGCGTGAGAGTCTGCTGCCTAGTCGTTCTATGAAACAGTTTGAGTCCCAAACGTTGCTCAAGTTTGCCAATAGACTTAGCGATAGCAGAGCGAGTCAGGTTCATATGAAAAGCAGCACCAGAAAAACTACCTGCATCGACTACCGCAATAAAAGTCACTATACCGTTAAAGCGGTCTTCCAAAGGATTTCGACTACTCATATCACCCGTTTACTCTTCACGTTATTTAAACCCAAATGGAGTGTATATCAGCAAGAAATGATTATCTATTGATTCCTTAAAGTATCCAATGTGTGAATTTTCAATCAACCACGTCTACATAAAGTTTCCCTATACTGCGCATCATGACGAAGAGAGTGGCGCATTGTCGCTATCCATTAAATGAGCAGATTAGGTTGATTCCAATGACACATACGATGAAACAAAGAATCTTTATTACCGGAGGCACCGGATACATTGGCGGTAGTTTCCTGCATCTAATGTGGGAGCGAGGCTATCTAGACCAATATGACATTCGTGTTCTTGTAAGAAACCCTTTGGATGCGAAAAAGCTTGAAAGTCTTGGTTTCACCGCGATTGAAGGTTCATTGCATGACGTTCATCTTTTAGAGAGTGAAGCCGAGCATGCTGACATCGTATTTAACACAGCGAATTGTGACCATAGAGAAAGTGCGGTTGCTTTGCTATCTGGAGCAAAGAAAAAGTTTGAAGTGAGCGGTAATAAGCCGATTTTTATCCACACATCAGGCGCAGGAGTGCTCACGGAAGACTCCATTGGTTTTGGTGTTGCACCAGAGTTAGACCACATGCAAACCGAGTGGGACGAAGCGGATGTCATTCGACATCAGAATATCCCAGAAGGTGCACCACACCGCATTGTTGATGTGGAAGTGTTTGACGCCGCTCAAAAAGGTTTCGTTGATACTTACTTAGTCGTTCCACCTACTGTTTTTGGCGTGGGGTTAGGTCCTTTTGCGTCTCACCGTATGTCAATCCAAATTCCACGACTGGTTTATCACTCGCTCATTCGACGTCAGGTGATGACAGTAGGCTCTGGTGAAAACATGTGGGCTAACGTACATGTCGCCGATTTGGCAGAGCTGTATCTACTCATCATGCAAGGTGCGCTAAACCACTCCGCTCCTAGCGGTCTTGAAGGGCTTTACTACCCAGCATCCGAGCATTTTTGCTGGAAAAATGTTTCCCAACGTATCGCAGATGTATTAACCAAGAAAGGCATCTTGACACAAAGCGATGTGAAAAGCGGCTTACAAACAGGATGGTTTTGGGGAAGTAACGTCATTGTAAAACCGACCAACTCTTTAAAACTTGGCTGGCAACCGAAGCACGGTGGCACGTCTGAGATGCTTAGAGATGTTGAGCATGACGTCACTCTTGTTATTGAAGCGGTTCGTTCCAGTAATCATTAGCACACCCCCTTACTACGGAAAAACAACCGTATAACATGAACTCTATATCGAGGATAACATTATGAATTTGAATCAAATATACCAAGCGCCAGCGGTTAACAGAAAACGCTATGGCGACACAATTGTAACGATGCTGAGTGACGGCTATCTTGATGTTTCTTTCGAATTATTGAATGGCATCGAAGCGAATAAAGCGGAAGCCTTACTTGAAAAGCGTGGCGTTGAGCCTTTACCTCGTATGAACATCAATGCGTTTGTTGTACAGACCGCAGGTCGCACCATTCTCATCGATAGCGGTGCAGGTGGTATTAATGGTTGGGGCGGACGCCTTCAAGTGGCTTTAGCTGCCGCTGGCATTGACCCATTGGACATCGATTCGGTGTTACTTACTCATGCGCATCCAGACCACGTTGGCGGTCTCGCAGCTCCGTTAGCGACTCCGATATTCCGTAATGTCCAAGAGCTGTATGTCCATGAAAATGAGCTAGCATTTTGGCGCAACGATACCATCTTCTCGTCGGCACCAGAGGGCTTCAAGCCATTTTTTGGGGTAGCTCGTAATGCTTTTGACGCCTACGATGACAAGCTAGTCCCGTTCAAAAACGAAGCTATTTTGCCAGGCATTCAAGCCGTTCCACTATTCGGTCATACACCAGGACACACTGGTTATCTGATTGGTGATGAAAAAGATTCGTTGCTTATTTGGGGTGACATTGTGCACTTCCCGCACCTACAGATGGCACAACCAGAAGTGACCATTGCATTTGATAGTGATCCAAATGAAGCTTCTGCAGTGCGTGCAGCTCTGCTTGACCGTGTTGCGACAGACAAGCTCTCCATCAGCGGTATGCACTTCAACCTTCCAGCTTCAGGCAAAGTACATCGTGAAAACAATCAATATGTACTAAATTATGACGCTTGGTCACCAGCCGTTTAAACTTTTTCTATCGCATGAGGCAACTCATGCGATTTTTTATTAGGTTGTTGCTTTATGAATATGACAAAAAAGAATTGGGGTATTTCGTTTTTCATACCTATGCTTTTTGTTTTTTTATGGAGTACTGGATTTATTGGTGCCAAGTTTACGATATCTTCAGCTCCGCCTTTTACTCTGCTTTTTCTACGTGGGTTGCTTTCGTGCCTTGTGTTTTTAGCCATAGTACGGGTTGCAAAAGTCCCTTTACCGCCTATCAGCAGCATCATCGAACAACTTAAAGCTGGCTTTTTAATGCACACCATGTTTCTTGGTGGCTGCTTTTATGCGATAAGTCAGGGAATGCCTGCGGCGTTGGTCGCACTAGTCACGGGGTTGCAGCCCATCCTCACAGCAATAGTCTTGTCGACGTCAGGGAAAGAAACGATGACTCGCCTAAGATGGCTAGGGGTAGTCATTGGTTTTGTCGGGGTCTGTTTAGTGCTGTCTCCAAGCAAAACATCAGCACCCATTTCATTGTTCCCAATTCTTTCATCCGTCATCGGGCTTATTGGTGTAACTTTCGGATCGCTATACCAGAAAAAGGTAAACAGCGAGGGGCACATCCTATCGCTCACGCTTTTTCAATATGTCTCTTTAACAGTAGCGATGGGCATTATCAGCTTTTTCTTTGAATCAGCCCCTGTGCAATGGTCATTCTCATTCATTGCAGGATTATTCTGGCTCGTCATTGGTGTATCGGTGAGCGCGATTTTATTACTGATTTACATGATCAGATTAGGTGAAGCAACCAAAGTAGCCACATACTTCTATCTGGTTCCGGTCGTTACGGCATTGGAAGCGTGGTTACTGTTTGATGAGCCGATCACGACTAGTGCTGCTGCTGGTATGTTAACGACCATACTGGGTATGGTGTTGGTGATCATTTAGTTCACAATTTTATAGCTCTGAATTTTAACTAAGCAAATCAATTGAAGGTGTTTATGGCTAATGTTTATCGATTCCACCAACTCGGTGGTCCTGAAGTTCTCCAGCTTGATAGCATTGAACTACCTAAGTTATCTGACCATGATGTACACATTCAGATTAAATCCATCGGGTTGAATCGCGCGGATATTATGTTTCGTAATGACCAATATATTCAGAAAGCGCAAATGCCTTCTCGTATTGGCTATGAGGCAGCAGGGCGAGTCGTCGGCGTAGGGGCTTCGGTGACTGAATTTTCGATTGGTGATGAAGTCTGTGTCTTACCACCTGATGACTTGGGAAAATATGGTACTTATGCTGATGAAATGGTGATCCCTGACTCTTATTTAGTTCTAAAGCCTAGCCATCTGTCATGGGAAGAAGCCAGCTCCGTTTGGATGCAGTATCTCACTGCGTGGGGCGGGTTAATCCACGCGGCAAAAATACAGAAAGACGAATTTGTATTGATAACAGCCGCTTCAAGTAGTGTCGGAATTGCCGCTATTCAAATTGCAAAGCAAAAAGGAGCGATTGTGATTGCTGCCACGTTAGGTAGCGATAAAAAAGAATCACTTATCGCTATGGGAGCAGATCATGTGATTGTTACTGATGAAGAGGATTTACTTGAAGAACTTCTAAAAATCACGGGGTCAAAAGGTTTGTTAGCCGCTTTTGATGCCGTGGGTGGCTCTCAAGTCACTCATATTGCACAGGCTATGAAGAAATTTGGTCGAATTATCATTCATGGCGCACTAAGTTCAGAAGAGACGCCTTTCCCTTTAAAACTGGCGATTAGAAAGTCTTTAACTATTGGAGGCTATCTTTTTGCTGAAATTCTTGAAAATCCAACACTACGACAAGAAGCGAAGAGTTTTATTATCAACGGACTAATTTCAGGGACTTTGAAACCTTATATCGATGCCGTTTTTAATTTTAATCAAATGCAGGAAGCGCAAGTGTATCTGGAAAAGAATAGGCGTTTGGGGAAAGTGGTCGTCACTTTATAAAAAGCTTCGTGACTTTCAAAACAACTTCAAGTAGCAAAAAGTACTAATCCAACAGCTCTTGTAAGGAATCTATGTCCTTACCTGGCTCAAATTCCAATATATTAGCAATTAAGTCATGCTTTCTCTTGTCAATACCCTTTATTTCTAGTTTAATGGATTTAATTTCTATTAAGGTGGAATAGATGAGCATAGATACTTTAATCTCAACCAAACTCAAAACGTTGCGTAAGAGACAAAACTTAACACTGGATGCCTTGGCAGAGCGAAGCGGCATTAGTCGATCGATGATTTCTTTGATTGAACGTGAACAATCAAGCCCAACTGCAACGGTTCTAAACAAATTAGCCGATGCTTTAGGTACATCTCTTCCAGAGCTACTTTCTGATAACTCAGAAAAAACCATAAGTGAGACTCAATGTGTATCGAGTATAGAGGATCAAAAGACTTGGCAAGATCCCGAGTCTGGATACATTCGACGTCAATTAACGCCGAGAAATGCAACTTCAACAGTTGAGTTAACTGAGATTATCTTTCCGCCCCAAAAGAGTGTCACTTTCGAAAACATGCTCAGAAATATCGAAATACACCAGCAGGTATGGGTTATCTCGGGAGAGATTGAAATCTCCGACGATGATTCCACTTGGTGTTTAAAAGAAGGTGATTGCTTAGCATTCCAACAAAAGGAACACACCACATTTTTTAACCCCAACAACACAGAAGCTAGGTATCTCATTGCACTTACAAGCCTTCCTTCTTCCAAGGAGAACAAATAATGGAATATAACGTTGTCAACTGCACATATGAAAAGCACGCACAAAGCATCCTAGATATATTTAATGATGCAATCGAAACGTCGACAGCTTTGTACGATTACGAAAAACGCTCAATAGAAAGTATGGTCGGATGGTTTGAAACCAAAAGAAATAATGGTTATCCCGTTATTGGATTGGAATCTGCAAATGGTGAACTAATTGCATTTGCCAGCTATGGTGCTTTTCGAAACTGGCCAGCTTACAAATACTCTATTGAACATTCTATTTATGTTCACAAGGATTTTCGGGGCAAAGGGTTAGGCCATGTTCTTCTTGAATTAATCATAAACTCAGCAAAAGAAAATAATTATCACGTTGTCATTGGCGGTATCGATGCAGATAACCGTGGCAGTATCACTTTACATGAGAAACATGGTTTCCATCATGTAGGAACGCTACCTGAAGTTGGATATAAGTTTGGGCATTGGTTAAACCTGGCATTTTATCAGCTAGTGCTAGACACACCTGAAACACCAGCCGAAAAATAATTTATTTCAGTTAGATAGGAGATGCATATGCAATCTTATACCACCGTCATTATCTTGGTTGCAGCAGGCATCTCTTTGGTTATACAGAACCTCGTGATGGTTAAGATTACTGAAAAAGTATCCACTGTAACTATCACATTACTGCTGAACTCTATCAGCGGTTTATTAATACTGCTCACCATCCTGTGCATAAAAAATGGGATGTCCGGTCTTAATGAAGCAATAAAAAATATCAGCCCAATGACGTTAGTACCGGGAGCTTTAGGCTCATTCTTCGTGTTTTCAGGAGTGTTAGGCTATAAGCATTTAGGGGCGGCAATAACGATAGCCATATTGGTTGGTAGCCAATTAGTATTCGGCATCATTGCAGATAGTGTTTCTACGCCTATTCCTTCAAAGCCAGCATTGAGCACTATTATTGGTGCAATTCTACTCATAGCTGGTGTGGTTTTAATCATTCAGTCAAAAAAATGATGTGAATAGCCACCAAGATAATTATCAAGAAGCCTAAAAATGACAAAAGTAACGATAAACACAAGAATTAATCAAATCAGTTTTGGACAGCCAACAGAAGTGCTAACAATTGAATATGTATCTTTGGGTTTGCTTGAAAAAGATAAAATCAGAGTGAAAATCGAAGCAACCAATATCAATCCAAGCGACTTGTTATCTATTCATGGTGTAGGTCAATACCGGCATAGCCATCAGCCACCAAGAGTACCCGGATTTGAAGCTGTAGGGCAAATCATCGACTCCAACCATGCAGAATTTATCGTAGGACAAAAAGTTATCGTGGCTACCAGTGGTACTTGGCAGCAATATATCGATGTCTCACCAGATAACCTCTTCATTGTTCCGCCTCATCTGGACAACGGCTATGCGTGCCAATTATATATTAATGCACTAACAGCGTGGGTTTTAACCACCGAAATTGCTCAGTTGAAGAAAGAAGATGTACTGATTATCAACGCTGGAAATTCTGCAATAGGTAAAATTTTTGCACAATTATCGTCATCGTTAGGGTTCACTCTTATTGTTGTAACGTCGAAACCTGAAAATTATCCATGTGATTCAAACTATGTTTTAGATGCCAAAGTCGACCTACTCACCCAAATTAAGCAACTTGATTTACCTATCCCTAATATTGCATTTGATGCTATTGGCGGTAAAGCAGGAACGGAGCTTATTCATACAGTTGGTAACAATGGTCGGTATATCAATTATGGAACTCTTTCTCTAGAGTTTTATGAACCACTATTCTTTGAGTATACGAAGAAGCATAACATTGATTTCAGCACGTTTTTCTTACGCTACTGGGAGAACTCGGTTGGTAAAGATATCCGGCGTGAAAAATTTTCGATGATGCTAGACCATTTCATAGCCAACAAAATACAGTTAGATGTGGATCGTTGTATTCCGTTAGATCAAGTTCAATCTGCTATTGAGATTATCGAGTCTAAATCAACACCTTTACATGGGAAAATCATTTTGACCTTGATGTAAAAGATGACAGCATATTACTCAGTGTATATGTTGCTCTCCGCCATACAATTGCTCAATTGGTTCTGATCTTGCGAAAAAAGCCTCCAATGCCTGGAGGCTCTGAGTAAGACGTGATTCGAGACTAAAGCGTCGACATATCAACCACGAATCGATATTTCACGTCGCCTTTTTCTAAACGTTCAAAAGCTTCGTTCACCTGGTCTGCATTAACCATTTCAATATCAGCAGTGATGTTGTGCTCAGCACAGAAATCCAGCATTTCCTGAGTTTCTGCAATACCACCAATGTTTGAACCAGCAAAGCTTCGACGACCCTTAACAACGTTAAAAGCGCCAATTTCTAGTGGTTTTGGAGGCAAACCAACTAATACAACCGTACCGTCAATAGCCAGCAAACGTAGGTATTCATTGATATCATGCGGTGCAGATACTGTATCGATAATCAAATCAACTTTACTCGCATAAGCTGCCATTTGGTCAGCATCGCTCGACAACACAGCATCGTCAGCACCAAGACGTTTTGCATCTTCTACTTTAGCTTGAGAAGTTGTAAATACCACGACTTTTGAGCCCATAGCCTTAGCGATTTTAATCGCCACATGACCAAGACCGCCAATGCCAAGAATACCAACGACTTTACCAGGGCCAGCCTGCCAGTGTTTTAGTGGCGAATACACCGTGATACCGGCACACAACAATGGTGCGGATGCGGCTAAATCTAAGCCGTCAGGAACATGTAGCATGTAATCACTTTTACATACGTATGTTTTTGAAAAGCCGCCAAAAGTCATACCACCCAAATGCTTATCTGGAGAGTTGAATGAAAGCGTCGTGCCCTCATCACAGAACTGTTGCAAGTCACGTTCACAAGCCGGACAGTGACCACAAGAATCGACGATACAGCCGACGGCAGCGTGATCGCCAACTTTGAAATTCGTGACACTGGCACCTACAGCGGTCACCCGACCAACAATCTCATGACCCGGTACCATTGTGAAATGCGCCGCACCAAAGTCATTTTTAATCTGGTGCAAATCAGAGTGACAGATACCACAGTAAAGAATATCCATTTCCACATCGTCAGGTTGTAGATCACGACGTGTAATCTTCATAATTTTTAAGGGTTGCGTAGCATCAACTGTACCCAACGCCTGAACTTGTTTAGTCATAATACTTCCTTATTAGTGAGTCTGTTTCAGGTACTGTAAGTTACCGAACCAGTAGCTGGCAGTTGTACCACCATCGATTAAGAAATCAGCACCCGTAATAAAACGACCTCTGCTGCTCATTAGAAATTCACCCAAGTCCCCTACTTCATCCGGTGTACCTGCACGACCGGCCGGGCTTGTTTCAAGCATTTTACGGTAACCATCACCACGTGGGCCTTTAAGCTCATCATTAGCCAACGGCGTAATAATGATACCCGGGCTGATTGAGTTAAGTGTTGCACCACGTTTAGCCCATGCTGTTGCTTCGTACATTACGCGCAAACCGTTACAACGTTTTGAGTATTGGTATGCTTTTAACGTGTCCGTAATGTTTTTGATAAGTGGCAACTCTAGCAGTTCTTCGGTAGGTGTTGTTGCTAATAGCTCGCTTTCTTCTTCTGGGATATTGCCCAGACGGTGACCAGATTGAGATGAAATAGTAATACCAGAACCGCCTTCGCCGATGATTTTGCCGAACTCTTCAAGCAGTACTGCTGTGCCATATAGGTCAACGTTAAGAATCGCCTCTACGGAAGCCTGTGACGGAGATAAGCCCGCAGCATTGATTAGATTCATCACAACACCAAATTGCTGTGCATGCTCAACTAACTTAAGGATAGATTCACGAGATGATAAATCGGTAACGATTGAACTTGTTTCGAACCCTGCGTCTTCCAGTGTTTGTGCAGCGGCTTGGGCATTTTTTTCACTAATATCAGCAAGAACCACATGTTTGCCTGCACCAACTCGTCTGGCGATCGCCTGACCGATTGAACCTGTACCTAGCAAAACAACAACGTGTTTAGTAGCCATAATTCTTTCCTCACTATTAAATTTGGAACTCATTACACTTTAAAACTCAATGACATGAGTTTTATTCGATATCTCTTACAACACGGAAACCTATACTGATTCCGCGATAATCTGGCGCATACGGTTTTCGAAAAGCACTGCGCCAACTGGTCGCTGTTGCATGCCAACTGCCACCTCTTACAACACGATGGTCTCCGTTAACCGGACCAACGGGGTCGACTGTTTCGGAGGTAGTCTGGTATCTATCTGCATACCAATCCTGTACCCACTCCCAGACATTTCCATGCACATCATAGAGTCCCCATGGGTTAGGCTTCTTAGTACCAACGGAGTGTGAACCTCCGGAAATGAAATCCTCTCCATACCAAGCATATTCGGCGAGTAGAGAACTGTCGTTACCGAAGGAATAAGCGGTTTGTGTACCGGCTCGTGCTGCGTATTCCCACTCTGCTTCAGTTGGCAGGCGATACGCACTGACACCTTCACGCTGGTTTAATTTATGAATGAATTCCTGAGCATCTTCCCACGATACTGTGGCCGGGTTAGTTGGCTTAGTAATTCGATTTTTCATTCCGGGTAAATTGTAGTAGGGATTCGAACGAGTCAGAGTATATGGGTTAATTCCCATTACATCTTCCCACTGCTCCTGAGTCACTTCTGTAGTCGCAATCGAGAAAGGCTTTGTCAGCACCACTTTATGCTGTGGTTTTTCTACATCGTAGGCATTGAGTTCATCATCAGCCGAACCCATAA
>JBKEAL010000162.1:0-17971 GCA_047972195.1 Parachlamydiaceae bacterium | reverse complement strand
AGGGCAAGGGCAAGGGCAGGGGCAGGGGCAAGGGCAAGGGCAAGGGCAAGGGCAAGGGCAAGGGCAAGGGCAAGGGCAAGGTTATAGAACATCTCCGATGCGAAGATCTTTAGCTGCCTTGTAGAGCTCTTTGTCTTTTTTGGAGAGGGTTTTGAGCTGAAGGCCTTGGGGGGTGCAGAGGGTGAGAGAGATGTGCCCGGGGCGTTTGACGGGGACGCGGAGGACGCGTGCGGATGGTTGGGGGATGGGTTGTTTTGTTACGGCGATGTAGGAGAACTTTTCATCTTCGTAGCTGAGTTCTCCTTCTTTAAGCTTTCGGTGCAGGGCGGATCTTTCGACGCGGGCGGCGAAGTGGCACCAGTCGTCGCCTTGCATGGGGCAGGCGAGGGCGTGAGGGCAGGGGGCTGCGATGTGGGCTCCAAGAGAGAGAAGCTGGGTGCGCGCTTTGAGGATGCGTTGGAAGCCTTGAGGAGTGCCGGGTTCGATGATGAGGAGCATCTTTTTTGCAGCGTGGAAGCTGTTTTCGATCAGCTTGGGAAGGGAATCTTGTGTGAGTTCTCCGATGACGTAGGAGAGAGTGACGAGGTCGTGTTCGGGAAGTGGCGGTGGTGATTCCAGATCGCAAGGTTTCCAAAGGGCTTCTTTAAGGGCGGGGTGTGTGCTATTTTGGGCGAGTTTTTTTCCCAGTGCGGATAATTCCTGATCTTTTTCTAATGCGGACAGATGGTTTAGAGAGGGAAACAGTTCTGAGGAAGCCCAAAGGGCCGAACCGGGGCCTGAACCCAGATCGAGGTGGGATTGCAGGATGAAGGGGAGGGAGTGACCTGCCTGTTTAAGCGCCTCGTAGACGGCTCGGTAGGTTGCCGGCATGCGGGAAGCAATGTAGGCTAGTCTCTCTTCATGGGTATTCATGAACTGCTTTTTGGCAAGGCCCGCCTTATAACGATCCGTTAGGGCTTTTCTTCCGGCCAAAAGTTTGTCTGTCTTGACTTCGTCCATTTCTGCTTCAATGGCTTCAATGAGTTCAATCGGTAGTTTCATAAGGACTCTACAAGTTGATCGGCAAAGTAAGCATGGTAGAGAAGCCCTTTAGAGCCCATGCCGACGAGGGCGTAAAGTTTGTCCCCAATTTTTCCGGCGAAGGGCATGCGGTTTGGCATGGAGGCTCTAAGTCCGGCTCGGACATCCAGTATTGCAGCACCTTCCAAGGGAGGGTAAATTGAACAAGCCTTCTGGTAGAGCTCTCGGACAGCAATTTCGCGGTCGGGTTTGGCATCGTGAAATACATGCTCATAAGTTGCTCCGATAATGGCGCTTTTCTTGTTTTTCGACATGGCAATGTAAACAGAACCAATGAGACTGCAGGGAAGCGGTTTCAGATCTTTTGGCCAGGCGATTTCGAGGAGTTGGCCTTTGACGGGATGCACCTTTAATGGCTCCAACCCGGGAAAGGGCGCTGCGCCGGTGGCTAGAATAGTAAAATCGAAAGAGCTGAGTTGTTCTGCAGTTTCGATGCGTGTATTTTGTACGTTCAACCCCAGATCTTTTCCCATGAGCATTAATCCTTTCAAATAACCTGCTGAATCCACGCTGTAACCCGATTCGATCAGAAGAGAGGGGGATCTAGGGAGCAAGGGATCAATAGACTCTGTTTCTACCCATTTCAAATCGTCGTGATTTTCACTGGCAAGGCGAAAAGCGTCTTCTTGCAGTTGATTTGCGGGAATTCTAAGGATCTTTTCAGAAAGAATGAGGGGAGTGCCTAATCTTTCTGAAGCACGCCTGATAAGAGATAAACTTTTGCGTAAGCCCCCTTCCCCAAATTGGCTCAGCTTCGCTTGTACGCCGACGTATTTATGCATGAGACCGGTGGAGATTTTAGAAGCGCCTCCGCCATCTCCTTCTGGTTCAAAGAGAGTGATTTCAGCATCGGGGAATTTGGAGTAGAGCGCTAAACACAGACTAAGCCCGCAAAAACCGCCGCCTACAATCGCTATTTTATACATCTTGTTGAGAATGTGGAAATTCAGCACAATAATATAGTAAAGTTTAGTTAATTGAAAGGGTAAAGGAATCGATGGGAAAATTATTTGCCGTGCTGGGAGCCAGTGTCATTGCTGCGTTGTTGGTGACGTTCTTTTTTGTGGCAGAATATAGCCCCAAAGCTGGGTATGTCGTCAATGCTGTCTTGATCGAACCCGATATTCTGGCTGAATTCAACTACAATGACCTGGATCCCAAGACAGGTGCGATGGACCGGTTTGTGTTTGATTCCATCGTGGTAAAAAATGGATCGGTGGAAATTCCTTTTTCGATGGAGCAATACCGCGCTCTCTACAAAAAGATCGCTCTTGAAAATAGCGTGGAGCCGATCGAAAGTTTATTTTCCGCCCCTTCGACTCTAAAAATGATCATCTATTCCAGAACGGAAAGCCCTGCAGCTTGGCAGGCGGCAAAGAAAGCGTTCCAGTCGGTCGAATTTTCTCCTTCGGAAAGCTATTTCAGAGTTGAGCTGCATGAGAGCGATTCGGGAGTTCTCTGGGCCTATTTCCGCCAAAAGGGCGTATATGAATACCTTTTAGAAGAGCTTAAACCGTGAAAAGCAAGGGGTTGTTTATCGGCACGGGCGCATCACTTGGCGTTCCGGTGATTGGGTGCACATGCCCTGTGTGCCAATCGACAGATCCTAAAAATAAGAGATCCCGTTCTTCATTGCTGATCACTTCCAGAGGAAAGAAGCTGCTGATCGATGCTGGGCCCGACTTAAGATGCCAGGCATTGACCTTTTCCATCGACCATATCGACGGTGTTCTTTTGACCCATGCACATCATGACCACACAGCCGGCCTAGACGATTTGAGGATTTATCACTTCCGCAATCAGGCTCCGGTACCCTGTCTTGTGAATGCAGAGACTGCGGAGGACTTAAAAAAGCGCTTCTACTATATGTTTGGCGACTTGCCGCATACAAAAGATCGGGTAGAACTGCAGATTCTTCCGGAAGAGAGCGGCGAGATCGAATTCCAAGGAGTTCCTTTGCGCTACTTTACTTACGATCAGGTAGGGATGACGGTTTTAGGGTTTAGATTTGGCAAGATGGCCTACGTCACAGACATAAAGGCCTATTCTGAAGAAATTTTTGATGTGTTGAAAAATCTTGACATCCTCATCTTAAGCGCGCTACGCTTTGGCACATCCCACATGCATTTAACGGTGGATGAAGCGGTTGAATTTGTCCGAAAGGTGAAACCAAAGAAGACATATTTGACCCATACGGCCCATGAACTCGATTATGAAAAAACCAACCATTACCTAAAGGGCGATGGTATAGAATTGGCCTTTGACGGATTAGAATTTACATATGATGGATGAACCCTTAGAAAAAACTCTTCTTATCGCTACCTACGGCGAGCCTAAAGATGAACACCTCTCTAAAGACCACTTGAATGAGCTTGAGCTTCTGACAGAAACTTATGGCGCTGCAGTAGTCGGAAAAGCGGCATGCCACTTGAAAAAGTGCGATGCAGCGACCTTTCTTTCTAAGGGCAAGCTGGACGAAATGGTCGATCTGGCAAAGCATTTAGGGGCTAATCTGGTCATCATCGATGAGGAGATCTCTCCTAGCCAACAGCGCAATCTGGAGAAGCTGTTTGGGATGCCCGTCATCGACCGTTCTGAGTTGATTTTGGAGGTGTTTGCTCAACGCGCCTTGACAAAAGAAGCGCGTCTTCAAGTGGAACTCGCCAAGCTACGCTACGAAAGTCCTCGCTTGAAAAGGCTTTGGACCCACCTATCCAGACAAACGGGAACATCCGGTGGTGGAGGCGGTGGGGCTTACCTCAAAGGCGAAGGGGAAAAGCAGATTGAGTTGGACCGACGTATTATCAAGAATAAGATCGTAAAATTAAACCAAGAGCTCGATCATGTGCGCTTGACGCGCCAAACGCAAAGAAGTTCAAGAGAACGTGCAGGAATCCCGACATTTGCCATCATCGGCTACACAAACGCCGGTAAATCGACTTTGATGAACGCCCTGACTAATGCCGGTGTGTTGGTTGAAAACAAGCTGTTTGCCACTTTGGATACAACCACGCGAAAGTTTGCGCTGCCGGATGGGCAGGAGATCTTGCTGATCGACACTGTAGGCTTTATCCGAAAACTTCCCCACCATCTTGTAGCAGCGTTCAAGAGTACCTTGGAAGAGGCCCTGTTTGCCGATGTCTTGCTGAATGTCGTCGATATGACAGATCCTGCCGTCTTTGAGCATGTAGAAACGACCTATGAAGTGTTGAAAGAGCTCAAAGCAAGTAAAAGGCCAATCATCCATCTATTGAATAAAGTCGATCTTTTGGAAGACAAGGCGATCTTACTGAAATTCCGCTTGAAGTACCCCCATACGCTCCCTGTTTCTGCTTTGCAAAAGACCGGATTCGATTTACTGCTTGAGAAGATCACTCAGGAGCTTCAGAAGCGCAGCAAAACAATGGAATTGCGAATTCCGCAAAAAGATTATGCAGTGGTCAGCGAGATCACGAGAGTAGGACGTGTCATACATACTGATTATGACGGCAATGACATCCTACTTAAAGTTGAGTTACCAAACGATTTAGCCGGTAAATTTTTGCACTATGCAGATGAGGCGCTTAATTAACCATTTGCCATCCGAAGAGAGGCCTCGGGAACGATTGAACAGGAAAGGAGCATCTGCTCTTTCCAATGAAGAACTTCTTGCAGTCATTTTAGGGACAGGAACGCGCGATAAGCCTGTGCTTCAACTATCGCACGAGCTTCTTTGCCATTTCCATTCTCCAAAAGAGCTGTTTGAAGCGTCTCTTGAAGAGCTAAAAGAGTTTCCCGGCATAGGCAGTGCACGAGCGATGGTGTTAAAAGCAGCCTTTGAGCTAGCCGGTAGAGGATTCACGCATAAAGCGGAGGAAGCTTCACCCGTTCTTCATCCCAGGCAGGCCTTTCAGGAGATTGTACCGCATATTCGCGGAGAAAAGCGGGAAATGTTCTTTCTCCTTCTCTTTGACGTGAAGGCGCGCATCTTCAAAGTAGAGATCGTTAGCGTAGGCATTTTGAATGCCACACTTGTCCATCCACGAGAAGTATTCTTTCCTGCGATCCGCCATAAAGCGCAAGGGGTGATGATTGCCCACAATCATCCTAGCGGCGATTTAACGCCTTCTGATGAGGATATAATTTTGACGAAGCGCCTGGTAGAGGCTTCTCAATGTTTGAGCATTCCTCTATACGACCATCTGATTGTCAACGAATCGGAGTTTCTTTCTCTCAAAATGAGCCGCCCGGAACTGTTTGTATGAATATTGTAAACGGTGTCATCAACTATCTCGGGGCTAAAACACTCAATTCCCAGGTCGACAAAAAGATCAAACATGAGGCTTTGCTTTTTCAGCTATTTGGTAGGGATGAGTTCGACTTAAAAACTTACTCTACGCCTGTTTCTCGATATCTCCTAAACAACCATGGAAACACCTTGACAGGGTTTGGTTATGGAGATTTTCAAAAAATCTCTGAACTTGTGCAAGCTATTCAGATTGGCGCTCTCTATAACGTTGCCTCTGCTTTATATCCTGAAGAGATGGATCAATTGAATGAGGGCAAACCAATTGACCAGCCGATTGTTTTTGAAGCTTTCACTTTTAAGGCTCTAAGGCATATTTTCACAATGATTCGCAGTGAATTGGTGGAGCTCGATGAAACCTTTTATGCCGGAGCTGTTCCTGAGGAGGATCTTTTTGTCCCATTGGCAGAAAATATCATCGATCTGCTGTTCCCTTCTTCTTCTGGATTTTGGGATGATTGGTGCATCCGCCCTTTGCTTGTGAAGGTCATCCCTCAAGCTTTGTGCGGTCTATATAAGGATTATTTTTGGAAGTCATCTTACGCTAAGGATCCTTCGGCCCTTAAAATAGATGACTTTGCAGGCATTATTGCTTCTGCTCTCGATCTATTGTGCGGAGGTATTGCTCAGAAAATCAATGAGGAAGAGGGTTCTGCGCCGGGACTTAAAGAATTTTTATCTCTCCTTGCGTTTAAATTCTCCATTCCCTTGCAGGAGACGATCGTTCCCATTTTCCCATTGCTGCAAACTGTGACTCAGGAGCGTTTCCATGCTCTTTGCAGCTCTCTGCTTTTAAAAGGGATCATGAATATTGTGCAAACGGAGGAACGAGAAGGAGCTCTGACTTTAGAAGAAACTATCTCCTTTGCGTCCAAATCGATCCGAAACCTCTTCTTTAACCAGTTTTTGATCGTCAAAGGCAAAAGGGAAGCTGGAGAGATTGTCGACCGAGAGGATTTTGATCCTTTGGCCAGAGAGCTTATTTTCATACTTTTTTCTTACGATCCGCAGCTCGTGCGTTTGAGTTTGCGACGCTTTCCACAGTTGGTTGTGCTTCTGTCCACCTATTTAATGGATTTTGAAGATTCCTTAAACATCAATGGCGACCGCGAACCCATAAGAGGTAGATTGCGCGCCTTGCTTGAAGAACTTGTCCAAGACCAGATGAATCGTCCAGATATGCAGTTGACGAAAGATCTTTCGATCTATCTTGGAGTGGAAGCCGTTGTCACTCAATTGGAAAATATGTGTTTACATATTGGAGAAGCAGTTTTAAGTTATGCGGAAAAATTCATAGCTAAAGTTGATTCATATAAGCATTTATCTAAGTTGATTGCCCCCCATTTGGAAGGAAATGCATCTCATATTCGGCACTTTTTAAGAGGTTTGATCCCTTCGTTTCTGGGAAACGACGTACAGAGCGAACACTTTAAGAATTATTTCAAATTTCAGATCGCGGGCATCATCTTTTCTGTGATTACCAATGCTTTGGAGAAAGGTGCAAAAAAACATGGGGTTGAAAATGCTCTCTACTATGCCATTCAGGGCTTGTTAGGAGAGTTTAGAAAAGATGAAGAACTCAGATCTCAAGATTTGATCCACTTCCTGTTCCATACGGAAGAGCATCAACAGGGGTTGGAGGATTACATTCCTTTGCCCAAACCTTTATCAACCAAACTGGCTCACGCAATCAGTACCTCATTTCTGCCGAAAATGCTGTGGGTCTTGCGTACAGATTCCCATCTTTGGATAGACCGGAAGGAAGAGTTAAGGGAACAGCTAGACAATGACCGCATGGCAGAACTTTCCAGAGTTTTAGGGCGATTTGTTGAACAGTTCCTTCCATACTTTTTATCTGACAAATCTGCCGATGTCGCGAAAGCGCTTTTAAATGTTATCAGCGCGTACTTGATTGTTCCTCCCGGAGATAGTATGCAAGGAAGTCTAACCTTTGACGAAGAGGAGCTGAAACCGCATGACATTTGGCAGCAGTGGTTGACCAATACATTCCACGGATTAGGGTCCCATCGCAGTCGAAATAATCGCGTGCTGTTTCGTTTTGTGAAACGTTATACTGAGGGGTTTCTCCTGATGTTGTTTATTCGTTTTAAGGAGTGTTTGCAAAACATTCAGGATGAAGAGGATTCCGATGCCCAAGTGCATGTCCACGCAGCCAAAACCTTACTTGACGAAGCGCAGAGGCATTTCGGAGAGATCAACCGCATCAAGAGCTCGCTGCGTGAAAAGCGCGCCTTCAAAGTGCCTCGCGAAGTATTGACTCATCATTTTTCGATTGGAGAGCAGCTGCATCGAGTTTTGGACATTTCAAAACCACAACTTGCAGTGGGCTTCTATAAAGAGTTGAGTGAAGACCTTCTGCAAGTGATGGGGTTGGATGACACAGTGGGATTGCCTGCACCTGCCTTTCTTAAACCGATTGTTTGGGAGCTATTTGAAGACCTGCTTCTCCCTACAATTGTCGAATCATTGGTCGACCAGATCAAATCTCCGGATGCGATTCATCATTACTTGCTCTCCCTTTTGTCTGCCGTAAAAAGTTCGATCAAAGATGCTGATGGTGACATTGAGGAACGGATGCTGTTTGAAGGGGAGCTTCAAAATGACCTTGAAGAACTTTCGGGTGCTTTATTACAGGAACTTTTAGGGTTGCAGCCCACAGTTGCCATGCCTCTTCTACGCTACAGAAAAATCCGTGAGCGCTTAGGCAGTGCGGTTGGACAATCGATCAGGGGAGCTTTGGAACAATTTTCGACTCTCGACTTGGTCGATCTCTTGATCAAAAGCAGCTTGCCGGCTCTCCATCCGGGAAGATGGGTGAGCCGCCACGGAGTGCGCACCTACAAAAGAAAACATCGCAACCAATTGCCTCCGTCCGACGCTTCTGCAGAGCGATTTCTCCCGATCCGAGTCAATGAGGAGCAAGTCGAGGAAAAGGGATGGGATTTCCATTTTCCTAAAAACAGGGAAGAGAAGCGCGAAGTGCAGGAAGCGACTGAAAGAAGGAGAGCTGATCTTAAACGCACGGTCACGGTTGAGTTGGAGGAGATGATCCATCAGCAAGCAGATATTTCTATCCAGGATGCATTGCATGGAATTTGGGATGACATTCAATCCGCATTTGATGCAGCGATTAAAGCAGTATTTGGGCGCGAGGGCAGGAAGCTTAAAGATCGACTGGATCATCTATGCCATATGATGTGGAGATATGTATTATTTCCCTTATTAAAAGGAATCACCTATCCATTTAGAAAAATCGCATCTGCTTTATTTAAAGTGTATTACAAATATCAAGCGCGAGCACGAGTTGAAGACGTTGGGCACCCCATTCATCAAAACTTTTTTTTACATAGCTTAGAGAAAGTGATCCATAGTTTGGCCCAAAAATCTTCTTAACCCTTCCTTAATATTTACTTAAAGAAAAATTAAATATTATAAATTTCCTAAATGATGTATAATACTTATTCATTGGGAATATAAATATGTTAAATCGCATTAAAAATTTTTTTACTTCGCCTGAACCTCGAAAAGATATCGATTTCACGCGCTCATCTGAAGAGGAACCAACTGAAGTCTCTGAAGTGCAAGAAGATGAAAATCGTGTCGCCGCCCCCTCGAAAAGAGATAGATTCACTCTGACTCTTGCGGTAAAAATGGTTAATTCGGTCAAGGAAGATGCCTTAATTGCCTTGCGTTCAATGCTTTCAACTGATGTTAATCTCGAGCAAGCACTCGAACCTCAAATTGAGACAATTCTGCAATTTTTAAAAGGGATGGATCTTGGAGACCGAATGCTCGGAATTCTGGAGGCAAGACCTGAAAAAGTTCATGCTATTTTTAAAGATTTAGCCCTGATTTTATTGGCCAATTTTTCTCATGAGGTTGTTAAACCTGATGAGCAAGTTTCCATTGAAGAGTTGGTAGACCGCTTAAGCTGGTATCTAATCAATATCATCGGTACGGAATTCAATCAGGCCGATGCAAAGGTCGTGGAAAGCGAACAAGTACTGCCTGAATATTTTCTTCAACTAGCCGACCACCTGTTTTCCGTCGCCATTGGTGATAAAGGTCTTCTTGCAAAATACGTTAAGACAAAAAAAGAGAAGATCTTAGGGGAGTTTTCAGAAAAATTAGCGTCCATGTACGGCAATTTTGACAAGAAAATGCGCGGCGTGGCGGTGGAGGGCGAAGCTGCTGATCTTTCCGGCATTACCCCTGTGATCAAGGATGCCGTCAGTTTGCTATTTAATTCACTTGAGCATGCCACCTTCGAACGCGATCTGGATTCATTAATGCAATTAACCGACGCAACTAGAGAGGATGTTGAAAAAGCTGTAGACTTTTTATCCGGGCAAATTGCGCAATTTCTTCCAGATATTTTACCTGATGCACTTAAAGGCGATGGCAAGGAAAAGCAAATCGCCAAGTTGATGATTGGGCAGCTGTTTGCTAATTTTTCTAATCAATTCCTGTCTAAAGAAAAAACTACTTTGCCTCAGCTGTTTCAAGAGCTTACTGCCTTCCTTGGAACGGAAATTGCCGCCCATACCGAATCCAACCGATTGGAGGAGCTGCCGGCGAAGCTTCTGCGCATGATGCTGCCTCAGAACCTCTCCTTTTTGCATGAGTTCATCGTCAGGCGAAAAGAGTTTTTCTTAAAAGCTGTAGATGGCATCTGCAACTCATTTCAGGAAAGAACACATCTAGAAGTTCAGCCATTTAAGGAGCAGTTAACGCAAACTTTAAATGGATTAGAGGGGGATAAAGAGAAGTTTACTCAACAGTTGGAAACTTATATTGCAAAGGCGTGCCTCCAAGTAGAAGAAACGTTGCCGTCTATGTTCCTCAAGCTCCCCGAGGTATTTAGAGGCATTGGTTCCGCTCTTTTAGATCCTGCCACCATGCGAGGGCAATGGTTGAAAAAGCAGATCCATGAATCCGTTCAAAAGAGCATGTGGAGTCTATTCAGCCATTTGACCGAGCAGGCTAAAGCTCAAGGCGCACTTAACGTCGATCAAGTGATTCCAACATTAATTCAGCCATCCGTTGCTGCCGTTGGAAACCTTCTCCCGGGTATTTATGAAGCCTATAAGCAAAAAAAAGCAGAGAACGATCCCGAACTGCAACAGTGGTTAGAACAGCAGTTAAAAGGCGTGGTCGAGCAAGTGACTGTTTTGCACCTTCCGGAGGATATCACTACCTCTCTTCCAATTCCTGAACAATTTTCTGAGAAAGTCCACAATGCGATCGTTTCACAAGTCAATCAGCAAGTGACAGAGATGTTTGTTTCGGTCTTTGCAACTTATGAAGATCGAGTGCGCGCCATGGATCCGCGTAAAGCGCGGAGCGATGTGAGAGCTGCGTTGACTTTTCCTGAGAAGAGAGCTAACAAACAGAAATTCATGAAGCAGATGGATGCCTGGGCAGCTCAAGCTTCAGAAAAAGTGATTGCCTTAATCCCTAAAACTATCGAAAAAAATGAAAAAGAATGGTTAACGACTCAAGGCGATAAAGTCGCTCGTACGCTATTTTATCAAGCGATTTATAAAATCATCGAGACGGCTAAAGTTAAAGGAGCTAATCGCTCCGATAAGATCATCCCGATCGCTCTCAAATCGATTTTGGACCAAAATGCCGCTATATTGCCGCGCATCTACGCGGAATACAGAGACACGCAAGCTGGAAAAACCAGGAAAGAGCGTGTGGAATGGGCTGAGAAAGCGCTTGCAGAATTGACAAAAGGCATCATGGCCGATTGGCTTCCGGAAAATCCCGAGACATGGCTGCCCATTACCGACTGCTTCAGGAAGCAATTCAATCTGCACACTGAACTAAACCACCTGTTCGCTGAGTTTTTTACTTCCTATCTCGAAGGCATGGATGCGGAGGGTCCTGAAGAAGTATTAGAGCAAATTCGCGAGGAGTTGGAACTTTCCGAAGAAGAGCCCAACAGTTTCCTTAAGCAGGTTCAATGGATCAACGATCAGGCGGCTTCAGCCGGTAAACAGGCTGTCCGCGATCTTTTTGCTAAATTGCTGAAAGACAAATCCCCTGAAGGGCAGTGGCTATTAGAACAGACCGATCGAACCATACGTAAAAGCGTCTTGGAAGTTGTATTGAACGTTGTACGGACAGCAAAAGCTGAAGGCGCGGAATCGCCTGATGAGATCTTTCCTACTGCTTTGAATTCACTTTTTGCTCAATGCGGCGCTTCCTTGCCGGACATTTACGCCACCTACGTTGCAGAAGAAAAAGACCTGGCTTGGGTATTAAAGAAGCTGGAAGGCACAACGATGGCAGTGTGTCAGAAGTGGCTTCCTGAAGGCATCAACGATTCTCTCCCTACCCCTGATGCTTATAAAAAACAGGTGATGGGCCTCATCCATGGTCAGTTGAAACAACTGTTTGCGGAGATGTTTGTAGCTTATGCAGGGCATGTGAAAATGTCTAATCCGGATGATTTGATCCAAGAGGTCGGCGGCCTGCTGATCATCCCTAATAAAAGTAATAAGCCTCTTTTGGATATTGTCAACGCTGCAGCGGATTTTGCTGAGAATGCTGCTGTAAAACAGTTGCAATCGATTGTGCAGATCCAAAATGAGTGGGTCGTTGAGCAAGTAAAACGCACTGTGCGTTCAGGAGTCTATCAGGTCCTTTTGACTCTGTTGAGAAAAGCTAAAGACGACGGGGTAACTCAGTACGATAGGCTTATGCCCTTTATCTTCAAAGAATTGACCTCTTTTGGAGAGCGCAAACTTCCTACACTCTACCATCAATACAAAAATAGGAAAGAGGCTGGAGTTTCTGAACGCAAATTGAATCGATGGGTCGAATCTCAATTCCTTAAAATCAGCAATAGCTTTATCAACCGGTTTGCAGGAAGGGATTTTATTAAGAATCTTCCCATTCCACACCAATTTGAATCCGCTTTGGTTTCCGGAATGAATGGCTTCTTTGCGAAGCTCTTCATCGCTTCAGTGGATTCTATGGCTTCTCAAGAAGCTGAAGAGGCAAAGCTCAAGCCTTTCTTTAAAGGCGAAGAGGGCGAAGACGCTATCCCTGCAGTGAAAGCTTGCCACATGGCCGGAAAGTTTACAGAAAGAGGCATTGCCTTTGCCTTCCAGGAAAATTCTAAAGCTTGGGGGGAAGAGGTAGGACGTTACCTGCAAGAGGAGTTGGAATTAGGTAGCAATAGGCAGCGTTATCTCAGGCACATCTTCGAACCCCTCTTTGTAGAGCTTGGTAAAAGCGGTCAAGCACCGCTCTTGGAATTTGCAGGACGATTTGTTGAGTCTATGCTCATGAAGTTCCTGGTGTCACTGTCAGAAAACGTCGTAGCTATGGAGGAAAATAACCCTCACCCTGAATCTCTATTAGAGCAGGCAATGCTTCTCATCGCAAAAGAGGTGAACCAGCATTTTAAAATCTTGGGCGACAACCGCAAACAACTAAGACGCGGCGGATTTGATGCTGTCAAGGATGCCTTCAGAGAACAAGGCCAATTGCATCCCGGAATGGAAGAGGGGGGCAGGGAAGCTGTATTTAAAGAGTGGACAAAACGGCTTGCACTCCTTACCGGAATGAAGGAAGAGTCTCTTCCAGTCCCTGAGTTTATCAGATCCAAAGTTTGGCAGCAGATGGAGGACAATCTTCTCCCTCTCTTTATGGGAATGGTGTTTGATGTCACCCGCAACCCGAATACTTTGCGCACAGCTTTGATTGCCGTCCTGAAAAGCTTTAGCGCAGAATTTGATAAACAGCAGAACAAGCTGGATCTATTGAAAAAAGCTTTTACTCCCGATGGCAAACCGGAAGATTTTGCCGCTCAGGAAGTCGATCTGCACCTTTTCGAAGATGAACTGCAAATCGACTTGAAAAAAGAGCTTGGAGAGGCTGCCTATAACTACGTCCGTATGCACCCCTCGGTGATTGCAGGGTTTGTGTTAAAGATTAAGAAAATCCAAGGTTTGGTGGGTACGACAGTTGGCCAAACTGTGAGAGAAGAGTTAAGAAATCCCGAGGATCCCCAAGAGTTTCTCAAGCTGATCGATTTTTTAAACAAAGGCTTGGAAGTTGTGGTCGAATCCGTTATGCCATGCGAACGCAAGGAAGATGGTAAATGGGACTATTTTAAGCTGGATGATGAAGGCAATCGAATAGAGGCACGTTTAAAAGTGCCCGACCTGAAAATGTATTTTCCTGGGCCTTATGAAAAACGTGAAGTAGAAATGCAGAGCAACATGGCAAATGCAATAAATCGTGGAAGGCTCATGTGCGGATTGCCGAATGTAATCGGACAGCAAGCGGATCTTCTTCTCGAAGCCTTTGTAAGTGCTCCCTATAACAAATTTGCTCAGTTCTGCATTAAAGTTGCCCGTAAGATCGGCGGCAGAAAGCATGGCGAAAAATTTGCAAAAGGCATGCGCATTTTCCTCTGGGGTTTAAGAAAATATGTGCTTGGACCGATCCTCCTTGCCCTGACCCTCCCCGTATGGCTGCCAATCAAAGCGATCATCCACGCCGTACTGAAAAGACAAGGCAGAACCCGCGCCCGCGATCTGGATCTTGACATCTTTACGAATCTCTTCTTCCATCTCTACGAGAAACCCCTGGCTCGCTTCGCCGAGCACGTAGAAGATATGGAGCCTTAAACCCGTTCCCGTGAGCGTGTCCTTGTCCTTGGCGCCCACTAAGGGTATTTAGTCTATGATTGAAAAAATTTAAGAGTGTGATTTTGGGCAAGGGCAAGGGCAAGGGCAAGGGCAGGGGCAAGGGCAGGGGCAAGGGCAGGGGTGATATTCTGAACCTTGCATATAAGCAAAGTTGATGGTATAATGCATCGCAAAAGTAGTCATGAATAAACGATTTAAAGTGGTTACTTTGGGGTGCAGAACTAACCAGTATGAATCCCAAGGTTATCAAGATCAGTTAGTACAACTGGGGTTTAGCCAGGCAAAAGAGTCGGAAACGGCAGAGATTTGTATTGTAAACACTTGCACGGTGACCGAATCTGCCGATAGTTCCTCACGCCATGCGATCCGCCAGCTTGCGAGGGAAAATCCCGGGGCGAAGATCGTCGTTACGGGCTGTTTTGCCGAAAGGCAGCCTGAAACAGCGGGCGCAATCGAAGGCGTTTCTTTGGTGGTTTCCAACAAAGAGAAAGAGCAGCTCGTCAACAAGCTTTTTCCTGAGGAAGAGATCCCAGAATTTTCTATTAAGCGATTTGAGGCGCACACGCGCGCCTTCGTCAAGGTTCAGGATGGTTGTAACTCCTTTTGCACCTACTGCATCATCCCTTATGTGAGGGGAAGATCGCGTTCGAGGACTGTGCAAGATGTGGTTTCCGAAGTGGAAGAGCTGATCCGGAATGGCTACAAAGAAGTCGTGCTCACAGGAATCAATATCGGCGATTTTGATGGAGCTCCCAAGGAGGGCGAAACGGTTGCGCGTTTGTCCGATCTCGTCAGGCAAGTGGATGCTGTTCCAGGCCTAAAACGGCTGCGTATCTCCTCGATCGATCCTGATGAGGTAGACCCCGACCTGACCGACGCGGTTGTTTCCGGACGCCATACCTGCCGATCGATGCATATCGTGCTGCAATCGGGCTCAAATGTCATTCTGAAGCGCATGAACCGCAAATACACTAGGCATGAATTCATGGAAACGGTGGATAGGCTGAAGAGCATCGATCCCGACTTCACCTTTACCACCGACATCATCGTCGGGTTCCCCGGCGAAACAGAAGAAGACTTTCAGGAGACTCTTGAGGTAATGCGCGAAGTGAAATTTGCCAAAGTGCATATGTTTCCTTATAGCGACCGCCCCAGAACGCGATCTAATTTGATGCCTAACAAGGTCCCTAAAGAGGTCATCCAGAGAAGAAAGGCAGAACTGCTAGAGCTAGCTGAAAATCAATCTTATGCTTTGAGAGAGCAGTTTATTGGACGTCGCATGACTGTGTTGACCGAATCCAAAGAAAAGGAAGGCTGGATTCTAGGGCACACAGACAATTTCCTCCCTGTATTGATCGAATCAGACGCCATCCAACCTAACGAACTGATCGACGTGGAATTGATAGAAAATACCCCTGCGGGGCTGATAGGTAAAAGATGCTAAATATCCGGATTGCCGAACGCTTCAGGCCCTTTTCCCGCGCGCCAGGCATTAAAATGGCGCTACCCTTCTCCGACTGGGGCGTTGAGATCTATCCTGCCAAGCTAAGATTCTTTTCACAGGTTGAAGATTTTGAAGTGAAGATAGGGCTTAAAGCCTCTCCTGAGCAGTTTACAGCCACATGCGACCTTGAACGGGGCGGCATCCATGTAGAAATGAAGATCCATGGCGAGTGTGTACGATACTGGATCTTTGAGCAATCAGGCCTGGTTCTGTTTTTAGAAAAAGGCGATGTTCAAATAAACTCCGATCGTCTTCGATTAGAAACAGCTTTTCAGAAGCCTTCCTTGTTTTCTACTGAGAGGCTCTCTTTCGGTGTGACGAAGAAGCAGGATTGGGACTTGGTGCGACGCAGAATGCAAGTCACAGAATTCGTCCCGATCTGGTTTCGTTTAGGGCAGATGCTCAAAGAACAGGGAGAGCTGTGTGTTCCTACTGAAGAGCAGATGAAAGAGCAGTTTTCAAATTGCTTTTCCGGCATTTTGGTGCCCGATTTCACATTGCCTTCTTTGATGGGTTCTTCTGTTCCAAAAACGTGGATCCATAGCCGTTCGATCCGAGGGCTATTTTTTAGAGAAGTGGAAGCGGGTGCCTTGGAAATTCTTCCACATCTGCCGCACTGTTTTCCGGAGGGCAGGTTTACAGGAATCCGGTTTTCTCTTGGAACATTAGATCTGGAGTGGGCTAAAGGCCGCTTAAGAAAATTGATCATTCGCGCTGAGAAGCAGGGGAGTGTGCAACTGAAACTCCCTAAAGAATCCAGCAGCTACCGCTTGCGTTCTACAGGAGAGCCATCTCTTGACATTCGCGCAGGATGTGAGTATTTTCTAGATCAATTCCTATGTCGATAAAATCACAAGATCCGCACGCTTTTCTTCCCTCCGTTGGAGATTACGACCTCCATCTGTTTAGCAAGGGAGTTCTCTATGAAGCGTACCAAATTTTAGGAGCCAGGCGCATTGAGCACCAAGATGTTTGGGGCGTGCGTTTTTTAGTGTGGGCGCCTGATGCTCTTGCTTGTTCCGTAGTTGGCGATTTCAACCATTGGAATAAAAACGCACACCGCATGCGCTCATTGGGCCATAGCGGCGTGTGGGAGCTGTTCATTCCTCAGTTGGATCTTGGAGAAAAGTACAAATATGTGATCAAAGAAAAGGCGGGCAAGGAATTTTTTAAAACAGACCCTTATGCTTTGCAAATGGAGCATCGGCCCGGAACGGCTTCTATCGTCGCGGATGTTTCGCGCTTTGCATGGAGTGACCAAAGCTTTATCGAAAAACGGGTGGAGAGGCAATCAATCCATAAGCCAATCAATATTTACGAAGTGCATGCAGGATCCTGGAGACAGCCTTACGGCCATACGTTCAATTACCGCGAACTGGCTGTCGAACTAAGCGCTTACTGCCTAGAAATGGGATACACGCATGTCGAATTGATGCCCATTCAGGAGCATCCTTTGGATGAGTCTTGGGGGTATCAGGTATCTGGGTTTTATGCAGCCACATCAAGATATGGCACACCGGAAGACTTCCAATGGATGGTGAACCATCTGCACGAAAAGGGGATTGGGATCATTTTAGATTGGGTGCCGGGCCATTTCCCGATGGATGACTTTTCTTTGGCCCATTTTGACGGCACAGCTTTATATGAACATGAGGACCCCAGGCAGGGCTACCACCCTCATTGGCATACGTCGATTTTCAACTTTGGCCGAAAGGAAGTGAGCAACTTCCTGATCTCAAGCGCTCTGTTTTGGATCGAAAAAATGCACGTCGATGGATTGAGAGTGGATGCTGTCGCTTCGATGCTTTACCTGGACTACGGAAGAGCTGCCGGAGAATGGATTCCAAATGCTTATGGCGGCAACGAAAATTTGGAAGCAATCGAGTTTTTCAAGCATCTAAATCAGGTCGTGCATGAAAGAAATCCCGGAGTGTTGATGATCGCAGAAGACTCCAGCTCTTTTGCCGGTGTAACTAAGCCTGTAGGCTATGGCGGGTTGGGATTTGATCTGAAATGGAACATGGGATGGATGAACGATACGCTGCGCTACTTTTAGCTGGATCCCTTCTTTCGCTCCTACCATAAGAAAGACTTAACGTTCGGATTTCTCTATGCTTTCCAGGAGAAATACCTTCTACCGCTATCCCACGACGAGGTGGTGCATGGAAAAGGCAGCCTGATTAGCAAATCGCCAGGAGACCGCTGGCAAAAATTCGCACATTTGAGGCTGTTGCTCAGCTACCAGATCACTCAACCGGGGAAAAAGCTGCTTTTCATGGGTGCTGAGATGGCTCAGTGGAAAGAATGGGCATGCCGCGGAGAGCTCGATTGGGGATTATTGCAATATGAAGAGCATTGGAAGATTCAGGCGATGGTTCGCGAGATCAACCGCTTTTATCTCCACCATTCCGC
>JBKEAL010000104.1:0-1221 GCA_047972195.1 Parachlamydiaceae bacterium | reverse complement strand
AAAAAAACAGTGAAGAACACATTGACCGTGTGTTGTCCATCATGCCACATTCATCCGTTCAGAAAGAATATTTCAACAATCCATTGACTAAAGGCAGGATTTTCAAAGACCTGATTTTTGGACGTGTTCCAACATTGCGCACAATGGATCAACTGATTGTGTATGGTGATCCGGCAACTTCAAACACTTCATCCAAAGGCAGCAGTTTCAAAGTAGTCTTATTGATGGGTAGAAAAGGTAATATCACCTATATCATCAAAGCATTCTGCAAACAATGCACACAATCTGAATTTATACAGGCTTATTATGACATGTACACTTTGGTTCAGACAGAAGGTTGTAAGGCAAAATATTACATGGAGTGTAACAGCCTGCAAAAAGGATTCTTTGAAGTGTATTATGAACCTGAATTTAGACGTATAAGCAACCAACTACATGTTGACCTATATGTGATTAAGGATGACAGACAGAAAGGGAAAAAATTTGACCGTATAGATAAAACACTCGAACCTGCAAACCGCTTGGGATGGCTAATTTTCAACGAAAAAGAAGAAAAGAACCCTGATATGGAAGCAGTGATTGGTCAATTCAAAGCTGTATCACCCACATACACAGGTGCAATGGATGCACCGGACGGTGCAGAGGGGGGATATAAGGTTTTAGATAAAAAAGGTGGAATGGCTTTGAACACATACAGATACCAACATAGAAGTTCACGAAGATTTTAAACAACAATTAAACAGCATTTAAAACTATGTTTCTGACAGAAGAAGAAATGAAATCGGTAATGTACAATTACCAGGTAGGTGAAAGAGTTGAAGATGATCCCGAAATCATAATGGATGGCATCAAAGCTGGTGTTGCAGAAGTGCGTGCCTATTTCACAGCCAGCAACCAAAAACAATGGGATGATGGCAGACCAAAATATGATGTGGACAAAATATTTGGTGCAACAGGTGATGACCGTGATGCGTGGGTGCTGCATATGTGCAAAACCGTTGCAGCCTGGAATATTTGTGAACTGTCCAATGTTGACATCATTTATGACCAGGTAAAAGACAGATATGAAAAGGTGATCAAAACCTGGAAAAGATTGCAGGTATGGGTGACTATAAAGATTCACCAACATTGACACCTGATCTTCCAACTATTGATGATGATGGCACTGGTGAAGGTGAAAGCACAAAACTTCCTTTCCGTTTCGGATCACGTCCAAAATTT
>JBKEAL010000119.1:0-1079 GCA_047972195.1 Parachlamydiaceae bacterium | reverse complement strand
TCAGGTAACGGCTCCGCAAGCAATGCTGTTACCGATAAGCGAACAGCAGATTGCCTCCCGCGATGACTACGAAGAAGATGTTGACCAAGCGCTGCGCCGCTACTTTGCGCTGCATAACACTGCGCCGGAAAACACGCAGTACCGCTGGCTGAAATACGATTTGAACGGCGACAGCCAGCCTGAACTGCTGGTACAGCTGGACTGGTGTGGTTCCGGTGGCTGCACGTTACTGGTGTTCCAGCAGCAGAATCAGGAGTGGCGCTTTAACAGCCGCATTACGCTGGTTCGCACGCCCTTTCAACTCGGTAAGCAGAACACTCACGGATGGCAGGACCTGATGCTGCCGGTCAGTGGCGGTGGCGCGCAAGCCGCAACCCACCGTTTGCAATACAACGGCATCAGCTACCCGGTCAATCCGAGCATCGCTGACGTTGCCAACCAAGATGACATCAGTGGCGTCACCCTGTTTGCTGACGGCTTATCACCCAAGCAGGCCGGAGTCAAACTGTGACACCTTGCCCGCAATGCCTGTTGGTACACCAGTGCGTGTGCCCTCAGGTACCCCAGCTTAGCAGTGCATTGCAATTGTCCTTATTGATGCACGACAACGAAGCTCAGCGTGACACCAACACCGGGCGCTGGCTGAATGCAGCCTTGCCTGACTGCCGCAGTTTCAGCTGGAGCCGGGTTGAGCCTAACGCAGCACTCCACGAGCGCATAGCCGACCCTGACTATTACTCGCTGCTGGTATATCCGGGAGAGCAGAGCCTGAACTTGGATGACGCGCTGGAACAGGCACGCGTGCTGGGGTGCCAGCCGCATTTTATTCTGCTCGACGGCACCTGGCAGGAAGCGAAAAAGATGGAGCGCAAAAGCCCGTGGCTCGAGGATTTACCACGAGTCACCCTCAGCCCGCAGCAACTGTCGCGCTATCGGCTGCGGCGCACTCAGAGTGACGGTCATCTGTGTCCACTGGAAGTGGGGTGCGAGCTGCTGCGCGCGATGGGCGAAGCGCTCCATTCCGAGCAACTCGACGCTTTTTTTGCAGAATGTATGGCGATTTTTCAGGCTGTTACGAG
>JBKEAL010000086.1:0-3006 GCA_047972195.1 Parachlamydiaceae bacterium | reverse complement strand
ATTGAGCGATATAGATCATTAAGCCCCTGCTCTTTTGCTTTTTTAGCAAAAGAAAGGTCGAGACTCTTTTCATCAAAAAACCAACCTTTGTAACAATAGCTCAAAATCTGGCTACACTCTTTTCCACTCCAATCCCCTGTGAACCTTAATCGGCCATTTTTTATTTCATAAGCAGATTCCGGGAGAGCCGTTTTAATGAACCAGGAAGCCACTTTTCTCATTTTTCCATCTATCTCGATAGAGCAATCGCCGAAAGCACGGTGCATACGACTGATTCCGATCGAACGACCATGGCCGTAGTAATATCGAAGTTCCTCTTGGAGGACTTTCTCCTTGGTCCTATTCTTAAAAGTCAGTTCTTCTGTCTTATTGGCTTTTACCATATCCATGGCGTAAACCGCATAGGGGACCTTGCTTTGCAAAAACTTTCTGGTATTTTCATCGATTTTTTCAAAAATAAGACCGACTAACTTTGATACACCTTCAAGTTGATCATCGTTCATTATCGGCAGAGCATCATCCAATCCCTTGATGGTGAGCAAAAGACCTAATAGCTCCCAAGTCTCCTTGGCACTTTTAGTGTAATGGACAGCCGATACAAAGTAAGGATCATCCTCATGAGGTGTTGAAAAATGAAATGCCTGAGGGATCAACTCGCGCAAACTGTCCTCAGAAACTTTAAGCAGTTTCTTCCATTTTTTCCCTGAAATAAAGGAAAGCAGTGCCTGCGCAATATTTCCCTTCTCATCCATTGAAAGGGGCTGATCTTTATTTTCCAGTTTTAAAAGCTTCAACAGCATTGAATAGAGTTTTTCTGCAGCTGAGTCAGATTTAATGGCTCCTTGCTTATAAGCGTCGGAGATCAGAAACAATGCCCTATGCGCCGGATTTTGAGCAGTAAGTGCATTTAATTGAGGATGCAATTCAGCAATTTGAGCGGTAAGCTGAGGGTAGAACCTTTGATTCTCTAACCACTTTTCCCATTGCGAAATGTGCTCCGTGCTCGGCATGATAAAAAGCCGCGTGCTCTCCAATATCTCCTTAGCTGCATCCAAAGGTATTTCGTTCTTTTTGTAGGCTTGAAAGAGCAAGGAATAGGTCTTTACATAAAGTCCTGCATCCTCTGGTAAAGCCTTAGTTCCTGCCAGGATCTCCAAATTAGAAAACTGCGACGGAAAAAGCCGTTTAAATTCGCCGTTCTGAAAATAGACATCAAGGCATTTGGCCAAAAATTCAAAGTCATCAATAAAGTAGAGATCCTCCATCTCCCTTAAGCGAAGAATCTCATCATAGGTCTCTTTTGCTTGCTCCAAGCCTTTCATTTTGCGGCCCATTGTAAACACATAGCACATCGCTCGAAGCTGAATGCCGGCACCCTCTGACACAATATTTGCGGAGAGATTATAGAGGTTTGGAAAATCCCCATAGAACAGGTCCGCAAAATCCACATCACTGATGTATTTGTCCATGAGTATGGCTAAATCTTCTAGCGCCCAGGATGGAAATTTATTAGTGATGAGGGCGCGATACAGGTCTTTTAAGTCTTGAAGCTCTTTTACAACTCGTTTTGCTTCGCGTTCTCTTTTGATTGTGCCTCTTTCCATCATACGGAGCAAAAATGCATTTACGCGGAAACTTAACTTCGGCTCTTTGGGGATCTCCTTGCGTATTAAGGCATAGAAATTGGGCAATCTTGCCTTGAAATATTGCAAAACTAAAGGATCTTGAAGAAGGGAGATATAATTTTCATTAAAGGCGCCAGTAAATAGCTTCCATAAACCCTCTTCATTCCCAAGAGTCTCCCATTGCACGCTATAGTCTGAAAGTTGGTTCTCTAATTCAAGCCAGACATCGAATTGCCTTTTCAAAGCTTGACCTTCAGGAGCCATCGGGTTCACGTTCTGCCATACAATGAACTCTTCCCACGTCTGATTGTCAGCATTAGGTGGAAGCCGCCCCTTTACAAAAGAGATTAACTTCGCTAAATCGTTGCGGAAGGCTCTCTTCACTTGAGGGTCTGAAAGCAGCAGGATTCTCTCATCAGTAATTCGGTCCGCCATTCTATCGTTGTACTATTTCACTGCCGTGAGATCTGTATGAAGCTTATTTGCAGCTTCAGCATCGTTTTGCGTCTTTAATGCAAACTGTTTGACCCGCTGATCAAAGTCAGCGCCATCAGGCAGATGACCTCTCTTCAATTGCCCAAAGATTTCCGCGCTATTTCTGAATTCGCGGTTATCCAGTAACCCACTGAAATACAATTCTGAAAGATCTTCCATAGGCGAATTCCAGCCGGATCGGATGACTCGTTGCACCGTTGCAGTTAAATTTCTAGCGTCATCCGCACTTCCCAAGTGCTCCAAAATATGAATGAGAGAAGTATTCTCAACCAATTCCGTATCCCTTAAATACTTGATCACCGCAGGAATCCACTCGTTCGGTTTTGGAGGAAAATTCCCTTCTATGTGATGCTGACGAACAAAACCTCCTCCTAAACATTTCAAAAGGTCAAAAGGCGTCTCTACTCTATTCAAAAAGAGGATTTCAACTTGTGAATGCGGCGCATTCTCTCTAAAGGTGCGGTAGTTGATGTGGGGCGCATAACGCAATAATTGATCGTTGAGTCTTTGATTGCGCTCCTGGCGGTGTTCTATGGGTTCCATCGGTTTTATCACCCAATGGCCTTTTTCAAAGACAAGATTCCTTTCACGTCTATTCATAAGCTCAAACAGCTCAATGCATTGGTGTGTGGCAATGTTTTCTAGGCGATCTCTTTGTGATTTGTAGACCCCGTGCTTTCCCGCCTTCTCTAAAAGAGACAAAATGTAGTTGGGATCATCCCCCTCCAGTTTCAAAAACTCTTCATCTGAAATTTCCAGTCCGTAAATCACTTGATTTAATACACTTACAGCAGCTTTTGCAGTTTCTATGAGATTTTCTGCGCTTTTCAAGGTTTCGCGTTTTGCCTTAGGAGTAAATAGCCCGATGCGCACCAGGCGATTTCCC
>JBKEAL010000083.1:0-2455 GCA_047972195.1 Parachlamydiaceae bacterium | reverse complement strand
TTAAAATTTCAATCCTTATTCACATAGATAATAGAACGATATATTTTGAGAAGCTACATTTATTATACATTCGGTTTATTTGTTCTTTTTGCATTCTTTTTTTCTTGTAAACAAGTAAAATTAGAAGATGCAGACCGTAAGTTTGCGCAAGGGGAGTATTTTGTTGCTGCCGATATGTATCGCAAAATATATAGAAAAACATCTCCTAAAAAGAGAGAATTGCGAGGAGAAGTAGCACTACGTATGGCCGAGAGTTATCGCCTTATAAACTACCCCATGCGAGCAAATGCTGCTTATGCAAATGCAATCCGCTACAAAGTAAATGATAGCACAGTTGTTCTGCAATATGCGCGGTCGTTGCAAAAAGTAGGCGATTATAAGCAAGCTGCACATTATTATAGCGAATTTCTGAAACTATTTCCAGACAATCAATTTGCTAAAAACGGACAAGAAGGTTCTATGTCAGCATCTCAATGGAAAGCAAATCCAACGTTATATAAAGTTAAGCGTATGGACATATTCAATTCCAACAGAGGAGAATTCAGTCCAATGCTTCTGCCGCCCGATTACGATCAGATATATTTTTCGTCTAACAGGAAAGAAGCTATAAGTGATACTATTAGTGGTATTACAGGGTCGAAACTTAACGACATATTCATGGCTCGTAAAGACGAGAACGGTAATTGGATGAAAGTGGAGCATCTGGAATCTGCAATCAATACAGATTCAGACGAAGGCACACCCTCCTTTTCCAATACAGGTACTTCCATGTACTACACACATACACCCAAACTAGATTCAGTAGGTTCTACCTTTCCCGGAATCTATATATCAAGGCGTGCAGGAGGCTCCTGGAGTGCGGGACAAAAAATAGACATAAATAAACGTGATACCCTTAGTGTCTTCGCTCACCCAACTATAAATTCGACAGGTGACTATCTTTATTTCGTATCTGATATGAAAGGCGGATATGGAGGTAAGGACATTTGGCGGGCAAGAATGGTAGGTGATCTGGTCGAATCTGTCGAGAATCTTGGTGCTGATATAAACACAGCCGGAGACGAGATGTTTCCTTACCTTAGAAACGACTCTACTCTCTATTTCTCTTCAGATGGACATGTAGGCATGGGAGGCCTGGATATTTACAAATCTGTTTACAATTTAAAAACAAAGCGCTGGATAGTGGAAAACCTAAAGTCTCCTATCAACTCTATGGCTGACGACTTCGGTATCACCTTTGATGGGGAAAAAGAAAACGGTTACTTTAGCTCTAATCGTGGCGATGGAAAAGGATTTGATCACATTTTCGCTTTCGAATATCCGGTTATCAAAACACTTGCCGAAGGCTATATAGTAGATACTGACGACGAATTTATAACTTCCTCAACTATACGTGTTGTAGGCAAAGATGGAACCAATAAAAAGTTTCCCGGAAAAAACAATGGTACATACAGCCTCGATGTGAAACCGGGAGTAGGTTATGTTTTTCTTGCCAGTGGAGATAATTATCTGAATACGAGAATGTCGTTGAAAACGGAAAATATAGACCGTGACTCTGTCTATATGATAGATTTCATCCTTACTCCTATCAATAAGCCTGTAGTACTGGAGAATATATTTTTCGACTTCGACAAAGCCACTCTCCGTTCCGACTCGAAAGAAGAACTTGACGGATTGGTCGACTTGCTAAACCTTAATCCGAATGTAACCATAGAACTCTCTGCCCATACCGACCGCAAAGGTAGTGACGAATACAACATACCATTATCGCAACGCCGAGCCGAATCTGTTGTTGCTTATCTTATTGCCGGAGGAATTGCAAAAGACAGACTGACAGCAGTAGGTAAAGGAAAAAGAGAGCCAAAAACAGTTACAAAAGCTGTGAAAAAGAAATATGACTTTCTCGAAGAAGGAGAAATTCTCTCTCCCGATTTTATAGAGAAGTTACCGACTGAGCAACAGGAAATGGCCGATCAGGTAAATCGCCGTACAGAATTTAAAGTATTGAGTGTAACTTATAATCTGGAATAAATGGTAAGGTTCATAACTTGTGTGTTTATCTGTTTCTCCTTGTGTTGTATGGCGCAGGCTCAGGAGTTGAATGCCCGCCTGACAATAAATACGCAGAAATTATCTACGCCTAATAAAGAGCTTTTCTCGTCACTGGAGACTAATATAAACCAACTGCTGAATGAACAGAAATGGACTGATCTCACATATAGCAAGAATGAGCGTATAGACTGTTCAGTTGCCATTATTGTAAATGAAATAACGGATCAGAATAGCTTTTCAGCAGAGATACAGGTAGCTTCGCGTCGCCCTGTCTACAATTCCTCATATATTACTTCTCTGCTGAATTTCAGGGATACACAGTTTGCTTTCAGTTACATACAAGGGCAATCGCTATACTACAACAGTATGAATATAGATAACAATATTGTGGCTGTTATAGCAT
>JBKEAL010000013.1:0-13913 GCA_047972195.1 Parachlamydiaceae bacterium | reverse complement strand
CACTGATTTCCTCTGGACCAATGCCTTTATTGGCAGCTTTAGAAATCGCATGCAGTGTCGCGTTCAGCGAAGGCAGAGCCCCCTCATGTTCCAGCAAATCTGCTGCCACCATTTTCACGAGTCGTTCCAGATCTTTTTCATCGTAAAGGGAAAATTTAGGGGTAAAACCCAAGTGGTGGATTTCTTCTCGTAACACCTTCATACAAAAACTATGGAACGTGCAGATGGTGATCCTGGAAGCGTCTTTTTTGGAAACCAAGGATGCTGCGCGCTCGCGCATCTCTTCTGCGGCTTTATTAGTAAAAGTAAGGCCTAAAATGGCTTCAGGAGGCACGCCGCAGTGCGAAATCAGATAAGCCATCCTTCGAGTAAGGACACTTGTCTTACCGCTTCCGGCGCCGGCTAAAATTAAAAGCCGTCCCTCAACTGTTTGTACGGCCTCTTTCTGTTCAGGGTTCAACCCGTTTAGCACTTTCAATGAGTCCATTTTCTTGCAGCAGGTTCCTCATTTCTTGATAGACATCTCCGAACATTACCTCTTTTTCCGTGCGAGGAGCAACACCTTTTGGCCGAACTACGAGATCGATCGATTGGCAGATCTCGGGCAAAAGAGCGCGAAAAGACTCGCGAGCCAGCCTTTTAAAGCGGTTCCGTTCGTGGGATTTTCCGAATTTTTTTGTCACAGTGACACCGAATTTAACCGAAACAGGGGTTGAACCCCCGTTTTTCAGCCTAAATTCGATATGAATTAACCTGGAAGAGCGCCTTTTGCCTTGCCGCATCACGCGCTCAAATTCGAAGCGCTTTAGGAGCCTGGAAGCTTTCAAAAAGCGCATGAGGGCTCCGATTAAGCTCTTGTGAGCTGTTTGCGGCCCTGTCTTCTTCTACGGTTGATGATTTTTCTGCCGTCCGCAGTCTTCATTCTTTTTCTAAAACCTACCGTCTTCTTGCGGCAGCGCTTGCTTGGTTGGTATGTACGTTTCACGGCTCTTCGTCCTTGTCTTAATTGTGGACTAGAGTATAAAAGCTCCCCGATAATTTTGCAATAGAGTTCTTGTACCTTCCTTGCCCCTGCCCCTGCCCTTGCCCTTGCCCCTGCCCTTGCCTGATTGATTGTTCGATATCATTAAGATCTTCCTTGTTTAAAAATAGGCGCTTTGCTACACTTCCTCTCATCGAAAACCATCGATTACTGGGAAAACTCATGAAAGTGAAAGCATCTGTAAAAGCAGACCCTTCTAAAGGGGACATCCTCGTGCGCCGCCGCGGCCGTCTTTATGTGATCAACAGCAAAGACCCTAACCGCAAACAGCGCCAAAAAGGACCTGCAAGGAAAAAATAAGGAAATTTAGCACATGGCCAAAAAGTCATCCGTTGAAAAAGAAAAGAAACGCGAAAGGTTAGTGAAACTGGCCTGGGATAAGCGCCAAGCTTTAAGAAAGAAATCTGTAGACTTTACAGTTTCTGAAGAAGAAAGAAGCCAAGCTCGCGTTGCCCTGAATAAAATGAAGCGCGATACAAGCCCAATCCGCCTACGCAATCGCTGCCAGCTCACTGGTCGTGCGCGTGGATTCTTGCGCAAATTCAAAATGTCTCGTTTGACATTCCGCGAATTCGCTCTAATGGGAATGATCCCTGGCGTTACAAAAGCTAGCTGGTAATATCCCTAAAGACTTACAGAGGGAGCTTAAGCTCCCTCAAATTCCAATCCATTACTGTGAATTAGGATACTGATTCTGATAGTAGTAGTCGCTTTCAGGCACCACTTCTTGAACAGGTGGAGCTACTTCAACATTCACTCCTCCTCCCCAGCCGCCCCAACCACCCCAACCGCCACCCCAATAGGCGCCATTCTCTACGCCGCGATCATACCCATGCTCATAAGCTCTTGCATCTTGGTGTGCTTGGTTATGATACCCTTCCCCACCGTGATACCCTTCTCCACCGTGATACCCTTCTCCGCCATGGTATCCTTCTCCGCCATGGTACCCTCCGCCCGCACCGCGGCCTCCGCCCCCTCTCGCGATCTCATCATCATGTGCATAAGCAGACACAGCTGCAAAAACCAATAATGTAGATAAAATAAGCTTCTTCATAAATAGCCCCCTTTTTCCCTAAAGTAGCACATTCCACCCAAAAAGAAAGGAGATTTTCCTATTTTCAAGCTGAATATTAAATATTGAGCAGGGATTTTAATTCCTCGACTTGGTCGGCTCGTTTCCATTCGGGCATTCCTTGAGACCAGACGAGAGTGTCGGCTTTGACTTGGCCGTCGAATGAGGCCTTGGTAAATTGAGCGAATGGCAAAGGGCCGACTGAATTTCGATTGGCATCGAGATAGTACCATTCGACGAGACGAGCAGGACTGGCGGTGGGTTCTTTAACTGGCATCGGCTCTTCTTTTTCTGCATTGGCGGGATCGATGGGCGGCAGCAGGAATAGGAGAAGAATTCCCAAGATGCCAAGCAGCATTCCGATGACGAACCAGGCAAGAGGATCGCGTCCCCGTTGCGAAGCGAAGTAACTTGCAACGCCCCCAAACAGGAGCCACGATACGATAACAACAAAAAATTCCATCCCGCTTTCCTAAATTTTAATGTGATGTTATTATAGAATTTTACCCTTTGTCAAGGAATTGCCAATGAAAGATCGCAGACAACCCGTCGATATCAAGAAAGTCGACACAAAAGAATTCGAAATTCCGGAAACCGCGTTCATACGCGACATCGATAACAAGGTGTTTCAGGGGATCGTTCTTCAAGTTCTGTCAAAAATTGAAGGGATCGCATTGATTGAGGGAAACCTGATCGATTCCATCATTGGCAGAGGCATAGAGAATGTGAAAGGGATTCAAGCGGAACAAGAGATGAAAAGCCATTCGATCCGCATTAAGGTCGAAGTGAATGTATGCTATGGAGTTTCCATTCCTGACAAAGCAGAAGAGATCCAAACCAAGATTTTTGACGAGATCACCAAGTTGACAGGATTGCATGTAGAACAAGTGCATGTGGTGTTCAAAAACATCATTCCGGAAGATGCCTCAAAACGATTAATCTCCCTGTTCCCGCCAGATGCCGTCCAAACGAAAAAAGGATCTAACGCAGAAGATTATACCGATGAATTTTAACCGCTTTCTCTCATTTACTTTCACGGCAATTGCTGCACTATTCTTTCTACTGTGCGGACTCATGGTGCTCGTGATGCCCTGGTCTCAAAGTGCTTTAGAAATGGCAATTAACTCCATCCACAATTATCGCTGGCTATTCACTTTCTTTGGCATCGGTCTATTGCTAGTCAGTATCGCCTTATTTGGACAAATTTACTTAGGCACTCAGAGAAAGTATCTCTCCATTAAAACAGGCGATAACCCGATCGATGCTTCAGATGCCGTCATTCGCGACACTTTGAAATCTTACTGGGAAAATCTGTTCCCCGATCAGGAGATCCCTTGCAAAGTAGACATCAAAAAGAACCGCATTTTTCTCTCAGTAGATCTTCCCTATTATCCTAAAGAGAAACAATCCGACTTTTTGAAGAAGATCGAGCGGGAACTCTCGATTATATTAAAAGAGATGTTTGCCTACACTAAATCACTTCACTTAAAAATTAGCTTCGACCGAGAAAGTGCTTAATCCTGCGTCTCAAATTGAACTGCTCCATTTCATCTTAAAGGAACAGATTTCCCCTAACGATCTCTGCATCGATGCAACCTGCGGCAATGGCTTCGACACCCTATTTTTAGCGCGTCTTACTCTTTCCGGCAAGGTGTATGCGTTCGACGTCCAGGAAACAGCCCTATCGCGAACTAAAGAGAAGCTTGAAAAAGAAGGGTTGCTGGATCGCGTGCAATTAATCCATGCGTCTCACAAGACTTTTCCTGAATACATTCAAGAAGGCTCTATCAAAGCAATCGTTTACAATCTAGGTTATCTTCCCGGAAGCGATAAGAAAGTAGTCACGACTAAAGAATCCACGTTAGAAAGTGTCGAGAATGCGTTAAAACTGCTGAGGCAGGATGGCCTCTTGTGTTTGATGCTCTACACTGGCCATCGAGAAGGGGCCGATGAAGCCGTCTCCTTAAAAGAGTGGGCTAAAAATCTTCCCTCTCATCGTTATCATGTTTTACATTGCCATGCGATGAATCGCAATTTATGTCCTGAACTTATGCTGATTCTGGGAACCCCACCACGCGGCGGTAACAGTTAATCAAGTGGTCAACGCCGTTCTTTGCCAAGTGCGGCACCTCTTCAGGAGGGATAGAAAACAGCTTTCCAATTGAGTTTTTTGAAAGGTTGATCGATTGAGGAAATGAATCATTTCCCTCTTTAACCGAACGGCAAAGAAGTGCCCAATACATCGAAGCAAAATCGAGCCAATGATAGGGCCAGTTAAGCTTTTCCTGAGTGTACACATCGACGATTTGGGCAAAGAACCCTCTATCGAAAGCAGGATTTTGACAAATGAAGACAGCGCTCCCTCTCTGTATTCCAGCATTTTTGAACTTCTGTAGTACTTCTTCACAGACTTGAGACAGTAATTTACCCGTTTTGACTTGATCCCAAGTATAACCATTGATCTCCATGCTGACGGGGTCTTTCTTTGCCCAGATCTCATCCGGAAGTGCGATCAAGGATTGATAGGAATCGATCACCTGTCCATTGCGCAAGTCCACCATTGTAAAGGCAAGATCAATAGCGGCATGGCGCGTGGAATCCAGCCCTGTCGTTTCAATATCTAAAAATATCCCGATCACAAACGATTACTTCCTTTCATTCATTGCGTTGATTGCACTACCCGCTTTAAACCACTCAAATTGGCCTTCTGTATAGGTATGGTTGAGATCGATAGTTTCATCCGTCCCATCTTTATGGTGCAATACCAATTTCAAAGGCGTTCCTGGAGTGAAACTTGTTAGGCCGATCAAATCGACCAAATCGTCCTCGCGGATCTTCGAGTAATCGGCAGGATTTTGAAAAGTCAAAGCCAAAATCCCCTGCTTTTTCAGGTTGGATTCATGGATTCTCGCAAAACTCTTCACAATCACTGCCTTTCCACCCAAATACCTAGGTTCCATTGCCGCATGTTCACGCGAGGATCCCTCACCGTAATTTTCATCTCCTATTACAATCCAGCCGATTCCTTTGGCGCTGTATTTACGGGCTATGTCCGAATAGGGTTCTACTTGCTGGCTCAACAAGTTTAATCCTTTACCTTGCTCTTCTCTAAAAGCATTGACAGCGCCAATTAGGAAATTGTCAGAGATTTTATCCAAATGGCCTCTAAATTTCAGCCATTTTCCTGCAGGCGAGATATGGTCTGTCGTGCATTTTCCCTGAGCCTTGCAAAGAACATGCATTCCTTTTAGCTCTTTTCCATCCCACTTGCCAAACGGCTCTAATACTTCGAGTCTTTCGCTTTTGGGATCGATCTTAACAGAAATGGACTCTCCATCTTCTGCGGGAGGCACAAAGCCTGACTCCCCTGCTGTAAACCCACGGCTTGGCAACTCATCCCCTTCCGGTGGTTTAAGGTAAATTTTTTGCCCATCAGGCAATTCAAGAGGGTCTTTGAGAGGGTTAAAGGACAGTTTACCTGCCAATGACAGAGCGATCACGATTTCCGGGCTTGCTACGAAGGAATGGGTGCCGGGATTGGCGTCGTTCCTACCAGAGAAGTTGCGGTTGTACGATGTTAAAATCGAGTTCTTTTCTCCAAACTTCACATCGTGCCGCTTCCATTGGCCGATGCAAGGCCCACAGGCGTTGGCCAGCACCAGGCCGCCAATCGCTTCCAGCGTTTCCAACAAACCATCTCGTTCAATTGTGGCTCGCACCTGTTCAGAGCCGGGCGTGACTGTCAACGGGCACTTTGCTTTGATGTTGGCTTTAAGCGCCTGCCGGGCAATGCTTGTAGCTCTCTGGATGTCTTCGTAACTAGAGTTTGTGCATGAGCCGATTAAAGCAACTGATATAGTATCTGGATAGTGGTTATGCTTGACCGCATCTGCGAGCTCAGAAATTTTCCACGCTTTATCCGGGCTGTAAGGACCATTGACGTGCGGTTCCAAAGTCGATAGATCAATTTCGATCACCTGATCGAAATACTTTTCAGGGTGTTTTTCTACTTCCAGATCCGCTTTCAAGCACTCTTGGATCTTCTCTGCAGCATCAGCAACCTCTTTCCTTCCTGTTGCTACCAGGTAATCCTTCATCTTTTCATCGTAAGAGAAGATCGACGTGGTCGCACCAATTTCAGCGCCCATATTGCAGATCGTTCCCTTGCCGGTGCAGGAGATACTTCGAGCTCCTTCGCCAAAATATTCAATGATTGCTCCTGTCCCGCCCTTTACAGTCAAAATTCCTGCAAGTTTTAAGATCACATCTTTTGGAGCTGTCCAACCATCCATTTTGCCGAGCAACTTTACGCCGATCAACTTGGGGAATTTAAGTTCCCAAGGCATGCCGGCCATGACGTCAACAGCATCAGCGCCTCCGACTCCAATAGCCACCATACCCAAACCGCCGGCATTTGGAGTATGCGAGTCCGTACCGATCATCATTCCGCCGGGAAAAGCGTAATTTTCTAAAACGACTTGGTGGATAATTCCGGCGCCTGGCTTCCAGAAACCAATGCCATACTTTTTGGAAACGCTAGCCAAAAAATCAAAAACTTCTGAGCTTTCTTCTTTAGCTCTATGAAGGTCCTCTTTTGCTCCAACCTCTGCCTGAATCAGGTGATCGCAATGCACAGTAGAGGGCACCGCCACGCGCTTTTTTCCGGAACTCATGAACTGAAGCAGCGCCATCTGCGCCGTTGCGTCTTGCATAGCGACTCTGTCCGGAAAAAACTCTGTATAGCTTTTCCCTCTTTCTGCGGGTTTTGTCATTACGGAAGCTAAGTGAGTATATAAAATCTTTTCAGTCAGTGACATTGGACGTTCGAGGAGCCATCTAGCCACGCGCAAGCGCTCAGGAAGCTGATCGTATAATTTCAGGATCATTTCGAGATCGAAAAGCATCTTTGGCCCCCATTGATGTCTAAAAAGTAAAAATAAATCTTGTCGCTGATAGTTTCAATCCATTTCTGGTTTTGCATGAAAAATTGCAATGCTGTAAAATTTTCGCATGTCACTTCCCTTACAAAAATTTCGCGAGATCGTATTTCTCACCCTTTTTTCTCATCTTACAGGCGATCCTGTAGAATCAGAAACCGTTAAGCTGTACATGGAACAGCTCAAAACAAGCAAAGCTAACATCATGGACGGTTATAAGAAAGCGATGGCCATCCAGGAAAAATACCCCGAAATTGATGAACTTTTAACCAAACACACTGAAGCTTTTGAGTTTGAGAGAATTCAAACTGTGGAAAAGACAGCGTTGCGATTCGGGGCATATGAGCTATTGTTCGATAAAGAAATTCCTCCAAAGGTAGCGATCTCAGAAGCTCTCAGGCTGACCAAAAAGTTCAGCACCTCCTCTGCTGTTGCCTTTGTCAACGCTATTTTGGACAGAGTGTATGCAGTTACAAGAAAATAAAAGCTTAAAAGGACTATCTACTCTTGGCATTGGCGGCCCTGCCCGCTATTATGTCGAAGTCAAGACAGTCGAAGAACTTCAAAATGCTCTAAAGTACTGCCACGAAAATGGCCTCCGCCACTTTATCCTCGGAAAAGGCTCCAACTGCTTATTTGACGACCGCGGCTTCAATGGATGCATCATCCACAACAAAATCCACTTCTCAACGTCCAACGGCCAAGGCCGCTTCCACGTCGGGGCAGGATACAGCTTTGCTCTTTTAGGCGTTCAAACAGCCAAAGAGGGCTATTCGGGCCTGGAATTTGCTTCAGGGATCCCCGCAAGTGTCGGTGGCGCTATATTTATGAACGCCGGCGCCAACGGACAAGAAACCAAGGACGCTTTGTATTCTGTTGATTACGTGACTGCCTCAGGCGAACTCAAAACATATCTCAAAGAAGATCTCCTATTCAGATACCGTTATTCCTCCTTCCAAGACTTTGATGGAGCTATTGCCAGCGCCACTTTCGCCTTATCTCCTGCAAAAGAAGCGCGAACCAAGCAACTCGAAATCATTGGGTACCGCCAAAAAACCCAGCCCTATGGAGACCACTCGGCCGGTTGCATTTTCCGCAATCCTGATGGAGGTTTTGCCGGCAGGCTGATCGAAGAGTGCGGACTCAAAGGTTATGCCATCGGAGAAGCAGAAGTTTCGATGCTGCACGCCAATTTTCTCATCAACAAGGAAAACGCCTCTTCTAAAGACTTCACAGCGCTCATTGAACATATCCGCCGCACCATCCGTGAAAAAAAGGGCATCGAACTGGAAAGTGAAGTGAGGGTGGTCCCTTATGACCTTCCGCGCTGATCTCCATTGCCACAGCACCTGCTCCGATGGCTCTCTGACGCCGAATGAACTCGTTGACCTAGCGATCAAGAAGGGACTGCAAGGTCTCTCCATTACCGACCACGATGCATTTGATGCCTATCCTGAAGTGTTGAACTATGCTACTCAAAACGGCCTTAAAATGGTCACCGGTGTAGAATTTTCTGCTTCCCTAAATGGAAAGAGCGTGCACATACTTGGTTATGGTTTTGACCCGCAGAACAAAGAGTTAAAGGCCTTTTCTGGGAGACACCGCGATCGACGAATCGCTCGAAATCGCGAACTTCTTGAGAAACTCCTCAAAGAAGGCATTCCTCTCGATGAAAATGAGCTCTACGCCTCTGCTTCCTCTCGCATGATTGGAAGGCCCCATATCGCTCTATTAATGGTGAAGCACGGCTTTGTCAAAGATGTACGCACCGCATTTAAGAAATACTTGGGCGACGGAGCTAAATGCTATGTGCCCGGTCCACAATTTACCATTGAAGAAACTCTCGACCATCTTCGTCGTGCGGGAGGCAAGCCCGTTTTAGCACATCCTCACCTATACGATGGCAAGAAATTCGTTAAAAAGATCCTGGATAAGGGATTCTGGGGCATGGAATGCAATTACGGCTCGCTTACCATTCCACAAAATGCCCCATGGCACAGCCTGGCTGCAGAACTTGGACTGCACAAAACCGCAGGCTCAGACTATCACGGCCCCTATAAAACGAATGCAGAACTTGGAGCCTCATTCGTTTCAGAAGAAGTTTTCACTCTCCTATCGACTTAAAATCTTTTTTTTGTTACCAACAAACTAAAAGGAGCTCTTGAAATGAACGAAGTGATTGATTTTTTCTCAAATAACACAACCTTAGCTTATGTAACAGCTGTTGTGATTTTTATCGTGACCATCTACCTGTTGATCAGACGACTGATCGGCTTCATGGTCACCCTCTTACTGCTCGCCTTTGCTCTCGCATCAGGCCTTGCCATCGCCAATTACGATCTGTTCAGAGAAGTGTTGACCAGCTTTAAATACGACCCATCCAAGACCAAAGAAGACCAATACTCTCATTTCAAAACACAACTCAGTAAAGCTTACGAAGAACTAAAAGAAGAGTTTCAAGACCAAAAGAAAAAGATCGAAGCAATGTACGACGCCTACTCCTCCTCAAAAGCCGAGCCTAAGGAAGAAGTTAAGCCAAAGTAATTGTTCTGATCCCTTTATTCAGCCTCTCTTATCTCGAGAGAGGCATCTTAAACCTATCACACTCTGCTAGTTATCTCTTTTTACAATTCTATCTATAGAAAAATTATTTCCATATAATTTATAATAAATAATATGAGAATTAATCTATTTACCAACAGATATGACTCTCGTGCAGAAAAATGGGAGTCTAAACGCACAAGACTCGAAATCAAGGCGAGTTTTTATGCAATTATAAGTAAAGCGCTTCAATGGCTATCTTCCGATAAGGCCGCTTATTTTGAATTTAAGCACAGACGTACTCTACACAAAATATCCTCCGCAAACAAAAAAGAACGGCTTGGAACAAGTGTAGCACTTGGTGCGCTCAATATTGTACAAACTTCTGTCATAAAAAAAGGAACAGGAGTGAAGGCTGTTAACTATTTAAGCCAACAATTGAAGGAGAAAAAAAATCAAATAGAGAAAAAATTAGGTCTGACATTTAAATTAAATGAAGAACCTGACCAAACACAAAGAAAAGAAGCGCTCTGTTACGGTGCGGGCTTAGACATTGCCACACGTTTTTTAAACGGTGATCAATTACTCACAGAAATTCTCCCCTCCCTTGAAAAAGGCGCAAGCGCCGAAGCTTATGCAAATCAAATGCTTTTTGAAATGTTGCAACCTACAAGCTTAGCAAAGAATGCTCTTGAACTTGTTCAAGAAAGATTAAAACGCCTAGGAAAGGTGGTTAGCGAAGATGATTTGAAAAAAATGATTAGTGAAGCGGTTCAAAAAATCAATATAGGTGAGAAAGGTTCTTTATTTCCCTTTCCTACACTTGGAGGAGTTCGATTAACAGGGGATCCATTTGCAAGCAACCTGATTCTCGATATAATATACAATCGACATGAACCCAAAAAAGCTATAGTTGCTGCTGCAAGAGGAGTTGAGCTAACGAGTACAGAAGAAACTATGGGCTCGCACTTTCAATTCAAGACTGATGAGGAATATTTAAATAAGCTCAAGGAGTTGAAAGATGGTTGTTACTATATTAGGATCGCAGGGATCGAAGTTTCCCATGTGCTTACTTTCATCCGCCTAAAAGGCACTGATATTTTGATTGACCCTAACGGAGTTCAAATGGTTTCTCATGACCCTCAAGAAACCAAAGCTAATCTCATAAAAATCCTTGGTTCTTACACTCCTCCACCCTCAGAAAATCCCCAAAACGTTAACCACCGACTTGAAATCTTCAAATACGAAAAACTAAAGGGCGTAGAACAACGTCAAATGTAATTACAATATCAAGCAATTACTTCGACTAGTGTTGAATAGGGCTTTAGCTGCAAATCTGCTGTTAAGAAAGTTAGCGGTTCTGAAATTGCCTGGGCAAGAAGGATTCTATCGAAGGGATCGCGATGGAGGTCTTCTAAAGTGATTAATTTAGCTACATGTGCTGAAGTGACGGGTAGCTCTAAAAACCCGCTTTTTTCAATCCCTTCAATGAGTAATTCTAAATCTGCTTCAAGCTTACCCAATTTGATCTTGATGGCAGCTTCCCATATTGAAGCGCTGCTAATGTAAACTTGTGAGGCGCTTTCTAGTTTTTCCAAAGTTCTCTTTGTGAGTTTTTTGTCTCCTGTAACGCTCCAAAGATATATGTGCGTGTCTAGTAGCAATTTCATGCTAACCCTCAAACTCTTAAAGTAAATCTTCGGGAAGCGGTGAGTCAAAATCCTTAGAAATCTTTACTTTGCCTTTTAAAAACCCAAATCGTCTTTTTGGTGCACTTTCCAGCGGTGTCAATTTTGCAACGGGTTTTCCGGCCATGGCAATCACGATCACCTCTCCATGACTAACACTGTCAATCAGCTTAGAAAAATGTGTTTTCGCTTCATGTATGTTAACAATGCGCATACAACCCCCTCATTAATGGACTAAACTTAGTCTAGTCTATCTGTCATATTTTGTAAAGCCTTGACAGACAGAGATTTTAATAATTCATTTTTAATTTACATTTATTAATAAATGATGCAAAATTAGACATAAATTAAAAAAGGGATTTAAAATGTATGGAATACCAGGCTCTCAACCTCGACAATTCTATGATAATTCATTACAACCACAAGCGCAACCAGACCACATTATCGATGTTGCGGAACGACTAGAAGCTGCAGCAGTTCTAATGAATTTATCACCTACCCCAACCCAGAATTCAGTGCTCGCCCAAAATAGAACTGTTCAATTGCCAAGTCCGAAGGAAGCGCCTACCAAATCTCAAGAAATTCCCACGGTAGCGAAAACAGTCCTGCCTCCTGTCTATGTAGACGCTAGTTCAATGATTAAGATTGCGGTCCCCTTAAGTAATTCCTCACTGCAAGTTTCATGGGTCGATGGTAAAGGCAATCGGCAAATATCCAATTGGTGCATCGACTGCAAGCAAGAGATTATCTCATCTTTGACCGAACAATTTATAAAAATCCCCTGCTTTTACACTCACGATTACGACGGCTCCTATTCTAATGTCTCGATCCTCTTTAAGGGCGTATTTAAAAATGACGACTATGAGATTCCAATTTTCCCTGTCTCTAATTCACAAGCAGAACAAAGCGTAAAAGAACAAGCCCCCCTACCCTTAAGACAAAACTTCTTCCCATTTCTACCTCCTCCAGCTGATGCTAAAGAAGCGCCTCCTGCGCAAATCATTACGCAACCTCGGGAAATCACTAATAAAGCTGACCCTGAAAAAGGTAAACGCCTCGTAGAAGAGGCACCAGAAGCGAAAAGACAAAAGACACAGGCTAAAAAAATACTGTTAGAACTAGGAATCCAAACTGCCGTAGGAAATGCCATTAATCTAAACCTCGAGCCTATTGAATCGACTTTTGCTGTGGAATGGACTGATAAGGAGGGCAAACATGAACTTAGCAATTGGTGCTCAAAATGTAACCACAACATCGTCGTACTCTCTAAAGACATAGAAAAAGTCAGAAATATGACTCACGCTGTGTTCAATTGCAATCCCACACATGTAATGGGCAGGCCTACACTCCTTCCATCTAGTGAGATTCTTCATTTTCAGGATCAGAACAAGACACAATACCAAGTGCCAATTAAAATCTTTGCCAGACGTTTTAAGACTAAATCAACTGACAATTGGTGCAATCTTACAGCTGAGAATGCTAAAAAATACTCCCTGCCTCGCGCAATCACTAGTGAAGCTAACCCTGAAAAAGGTGAACCGCAAAATCAAATTAGCGGAACAATTGGGAATATAGAAAGACCAAAAAATGGAAAACGCCTTGGAGATGAAGCACCAACAGCAAAAAGACAAAAAAGAACGGCTGAAAATATACCGTTAGAACTAGGAATCCAAGCTTCCGTAGGAATAGCCATTAATCTAAACCTCGAGCCTAATGAATCGACTTTTGCTTTAGAATGGACTGATAAATCTGGGGTCAAACATGGGCCCATCAATAAGTGCTCAGAATGCAAACGCGACATCGTCGTACTCTCTACAAACAAAAGAAAAGAAAAAACTCACATTAAATTCAATTGCACTACCTCACATACAAGGGGTCAGTCTACACTCCTTCAATCTATTAAGGTTCTTCATTTTCAGGATCGGAACAAGATACAATACCAAGTGCCAATTAGAATCATTCCTAAACAATTTATAACTAATCCAACTGACAATTGGTGCAATCTTACAGCTGAAAATGCAAAAAAATATACCGTAACTCAGTAACAGTGATTCGTGTTACAAGTTACCCAAATCCGGGAGAAGGATTTGTCTCCTTTTCCTAACTTCTTTTATGCATTGTATTTTAGTAACTCGAGCTTTCGAGCTTTACTTTGCCGCGGAAAACCCAATAGATAGCCGTTGTGTAGGCCACTACCATAGGCACGCCGATGGCAGCGATCACCAGGAGGATCTCAAGCGTTTTGTCTGAGGAAGAGGAGTTGAAAATGGTTAGGCTCAACTCACCGGGTGCGTTGATCGCGCGTACGACGTTAGGAAAGCTTCCTATGGCAAAGAGGGTCAGAAGGCAGATGATATTGAAACAAGAACTAATGAACGCTCTGCCGTCTCGTCCCGCCTCTATTTCTCTTGGAATATTCGCAATCGCAAACATATTTAAAAGCGCTACAACAAAAAAGACAGGGCGCTCGTGAATGGCTTGAGTCATATGCGGTTGATATATCAGAGTCGCTGCCGTCACGATAACGTAGGTCATGATGAAGAAAATCATCATGTTTTTGACGTAACCGCGCATTTTTTCATGCAGTGCACCTTCTGTTTTCATCAAGATGTAAATGCCTCCATGCATGCAGA
>JBKEAL010000051.1:0-1106 GCA_047972195.1 Parachlamydiaceae bacterium | reverse complement strand
CACCTCTGATGCTGGAAAAAGTTATCAGTACGATTATTTTGAAGACGACAAAAATAACACGGCAAACCGGTTTTATTTAGCCTTTAATTTCGGAGCAGAATACCGGTTCCAAAACAACTTTTTTATTGATACCCGTTATCAAGCCGGAATAACCGACCTCAATGTTCCACCGACAGAATTATCCAAAACCTTGATGAATTTTTTCCAACTCGGAATTGGCTATCGTTTTTATCCGAAAAAGAAAGACTAAACAACGATTGAAAAATCCCATTTTAAATTTAAAAGGAAATATGAATCCCTCCACCAATTGGAAACACACGACGACTATATACGAAGTTAATATCAGACAATTTACCGAAGAAGGGACGTTCAACGCATTTGCAAAAGAACTTCCAAGACTGAAAGAAATGGGTGTAAAAACCATCTGGTTAATGCCGATAACGCCGATTGCAGAAAAAAAACAAAAAGGTTCTCTCGGAAGTCCTTATGCCTGTAAAAGTTACGTCCAAATCAATCCTGAATTTGGAACGATGGATGATTTTAAAAGTTTGGTTAAAAAAGCACACCAAATCGGACTCAAAATCATTATTGATTGGGTAGCCAATCACACCGGTTGGAATCACGAATGGACAACAACAAACCCTGACTTTTATTTAAAAGACAGCACAACCAATGATTTTCAAATTGCTTCGGGAATGGACGACATTATCGAACTCGATTACAGCAATCCCAAACTAAGGAAAGCAATGATTGATGCCATGGTTTTTTGGATTACCGAAACCGATATTGATGGATTCCGTTGTGATTTGGCAAGTTGGATAACCTTGGATTTTTGGAAAGAAGCAAAACCCAAAGTCGAAGAAGTAAAACCCATTTTTTGGCTCGGCGAATACGACGAATTGGAAAATCCCGATTACGGAGCAATTTTCGATGCGAGTTACTCGTGGATTTGGATGCACAAAACCGAAGATTACGCCAAAGGGAATTTGTCGCTTGATGAATTGAGAAATTTATTGGTACAATATTCCAATATCGGAGATTCCTCGATGAGAACATGGTTCACAAGCAATCACGATGAAAACTCTTGGAACGGAACGGAGTACGAA
>JBKEAL010000018.1:0-13788 GCA_047972195.1 Parachlamydiaceae bacterium | reverse complement strand
ATCCTGCAAGCCGAAGGCGGATCCTGCCTATCTTGCTTTTTTTCATGTCAAAAAATCCTAAAGTCGAGGGTGAGTTCACAGAGGGAAAATTAAAAAGAAATCTCTGGTCTGATAGGAGATATAGGTTACATTTGATTCACCCACATAGGTAACACTTTACAAAAAGTGTTACCTATGTGGGTGAATTGGACCCTCTGTGTTCTCTCCGGGCTCTGTGGTTATTCTTATTAAAGGCAAAACACTTCATCAAAAATTAGAGACTTCGTTAATCGTTTTTGCTGTAAGATTCTTGAAATCATTTACAGGGGGTGGTTTGATGAATTCCATTCAATCTTCAGGTAGAACATTTGTTCCTGATGTCGTGCAGAAAGCAAAACGTCAGCGGCGTACTAAAGTGGCGGATCTTGCTGCAGATGTTATGCAGGTTCAATTTGATGAACCAAAGTCTTTAACTCTTAAGAAAATCACCCCTAATGCTCCTTTGAGGGCAAAATTGGTATTGGAGAAAAAACTCACCGGCTATTTTGAGATGGTTTTTGAAGATGGTGATACATATAAGGGAGACGTTGTAAACGGCGTGCCTAATGGGCTGGGAGAGTATTTTGACGAAGATGGGAAGCTGTTTTATAAAGGAGGAGTTAAAAATGGATGGAAGCATGGCGAGGGGACTTCGTATGCAGAAGATGGATCCATCGAGTATATTGGGGCTCACTATGAAGGCCAATATCACGGTTACGGCAAGGTGTATAACAAGGATGGAGAGTTAGTCCGCGAAGGATATTGGGTGTCGCATGAGTTTTATCTTGGACAGACCAAAAAAGGACAGCCCAACGGATTAGGTTCTACGTATACTCTTGAGGGGTGTTTGCTCTTTTCAGGTATCTGGGTAGATGGCGTCCCAAATGGACCCGGAAAAGAATATCTATCGGGTCTCTATTTTGATGGGAATTTTAAAAATGGAAAGAAGGATGGACCGGGAGTATTGTACTGGACCTGTACTGGCAACAAAAGAATTACGGGTATCTGGAAGGAAGGCCGGCTAGTACTCTGTAAATAAAGTTTTAAATGGTAATTTTAATTCAAAGCCCCGGGGTTGAACGATCCAAAATTTGCCCGTATAGATTTATACGAGCTAATTTTGGATCGTTCAACCGCGGGAGCTTTCAACTTAAAATTTCCTAATAAAACTTTATTTACAGAGCACTAGATAGTGATATCGTCTTTTACGATAAGAATGGCGTAAAGCAGTTTTAGAGGATGTCGCAGAAGGGGAGGGAGGGTTCTGAGAGGAACTCCTCTTCGATGAAGGCCATGCGGCGTCTTAGGTTGTTTAGTTCCTCTTTGAGGAGGATGTTACCTATTGTAACAGCAATGGGAAGATCCGAGATCTCGCTATTGAGAAGGTTGTTTTGGTAGTAATTTGCGTGGAATTGCAACGATGGTGCTGTATGGACAAGGGAAACGGCTGTGTGGAATAGTGCAGATTTACCTTCTGCCAGGGGGATCAGTTCTTCTCGGGTTTTGTCGATGGACGTGTAATAGATCCGTTGAGCGGGCTCGAGGATTTCTTGATTGAGCAGAGCGATGCGGTTCAGGAGCTCGATCTCATCTGGAGTCAAGAGTCCTACACCTTGAGCATATTCAATCAAGAATGCGTCGCGCCAATCTTCCAAGATCGCTGGGAGGCGAAAGCCGAGCTGAAAATAGAGAGGCCACTCTTCGTTGGCGTTCTCTACGACAACCATGGTTCGATTATTCAGCTGGGCAAATCGGCAGGCGACGACAATAAGAGAGGGCGCCGCATACAATCGATAGGCATCTTCAAGAACAATGTGCTCTTTCCCAACCAGAACGCAGATGGAATCGCCTGTTTCAAGCAAGCATCTTCGCTGATTATGGTCTGTATACCCCATGTTAGTTAGCGTGTAGACTTGATTTTGCAGCTCTATCTTCTTTCCGGATCTCCTAAAGGCTCTTAGATCCATTGTGACCAGAGGTTGCGGAGGGAGATTTTGGTTGCGCTTTTCGTCGCTGCGGTTTTCTAAGGCTTGCATGGTATCCCAGCAGGAGATAAAGTTTTGATGCGGGAATTTATTGCGAAGATAGCGGCGCCAATGCATTTGGCGTTGTAGATTCATGATCGTCTGTCGTAAGGCTGTGGTTCCAAATTTTAAAATTTTATTCGGATTGCTTGTCGCTATGTCTATGAAGATGGTCAAGAGCGTGCGCGCGATCTCATATTTTTCCTGAAAGGGTTCATAAGGTGTCTTTTCGTAAGGTTCTAGTTGACCGTACGCTTCTTTGGCTAAATAGAGCGTTCTGTAGCCCATGAGGAACAGCTTAACTACGGGATATCGATTTTGCGGCTCACACAGTAATTGACGAAGGGTGGGGGCGATGTGGAGCATCTGATCATGGAGAAAGTGCATTTTTGGGGAGAGGCAAATGACCCCTTGAATATTGCTCTGAATGAAAAATTCTTCCGGGACGGCATCGTCATCGCCTGCTTGGATCTGCAGGGGAGGAATGTATCGATTAGAGCAGATTCTAAAGTTTTCCCAATTGCGTTCGAGTGCTTCCTGATCAGGTAAAGAAAGCTTCAATTCGTTATCGGCTGATTGGATCGAGTAGCCGAGCATTTTAAAGAGTTCTGTCCCAAAAATGGTTAAGTTTTTTTCTTGGTGCAGTTCGATAGCGGGAAAAATTTCCATGTTTTTTTTGTTCCCCGCTTCCTTACTCTGTTTTTTCATAGAGAATTGATAAATGCGGCCTCCCAGTGCATTAGGGCGATAGGAGTCGCAGCGCCACATCTGCCCTTGCTTCTGGTCGATCTCTTCTTGTTCGCGCTTTTTTCGATCGGCTTCAAGTGTTTCCAGAACGCCCTTGGCTAATTCAGGTATTTTGGATGCTGAGGCGGTGCGTCTCAAAACCACAGGATGCGTGGGCCGGCGTGTGAGCAAAACGTCTGTATCCAAATGAATAGCCATGGTACCTCCGAAAAATCTTATCGAGACTTTTCAAATTCTCCCGATTCTGCACGAACAGCTAACTTCCAGCCGACGACGCCCGAGATAGCAGCAAGTCCCGCCCAGATCAGGCCAAACCCGGAAGTCGTAACTCCTAAGGCTCGGAAAGCGTTGATCGATAGAAGCGAGAGGACGTCTCCGGCCCTCCACATAAATGTATCTACCGCATTTTTTCCTTTATAGCGAAGATCCCTTGTGACCAGTGTGTAAAGCGATTCTCGAGCGGGTTGGAGCATTCCATAGGAAAGTGCGCGCGTTAAGATCAAGATGAGGCTGACTAAGGGCATTGTGCCGATCCAGGGAGTGAAGGGGTCGTGGGATGCGTAGAGGCCGATGCAGGAGATAACGATAGTTGCAGCGCAGGTTAAGAAGACAAATCCCGGACCATAACGGACGAGAAGAAATCGTGTAATGGTCAGCTGCAAGACGATTTGAGAGATATTAGAGGCCAAGTCCATGTTCGCTGCAAAGCGCGTTTGTGCGATGGAGTCGTTCATAAAGGTCGTGCTGGAGTAGTCGGTGACCAACACATAGGCAATTGTTCCGATCGCATCGTTTAAAAGCATCATAATGGCCATATTGCGAATGAAGGCGTTACCAACGATCTGTTTGATCCCGTCTAAGATTCCTCCTCCAATGGCAGATTCATTTCCCGTTTCGTGTCGATGGAAGCCAAAACGCTGTGCCCATTTGCCTAAAGTCATGATGCAACCAATAGCAGCAACTAACAAAGCTGTTGAGATCATTAAGAGGGTAGAGGGGTCGATGATCTCAATTAAACTGCGTGTGATCAAGGGACCGGTAATCGCGCCGGTTGTGCCTCCCAAGGCAATCAACGGAAACAATCTCATTGCTTGCCCTTCGCTCCAGATATCAGCCATGAAGCTCCAAAATACCGATACGACAAATAAGTTGAAGATACTTACCCACACAAAAAATAGCAGGCCCAACGTTTCTGGGGAGAGCAGCAGCGGATGGTCGAAGAGCCAGATAAATACGGCAAGGCAGACAATAAAAAATAGGTAAACTACAGGCATGGCCACATGCCGAGGAAAGCGCGCGACAAGCCAGGCAAATAGGGGCGTCAGGCAAAGTGTGGCCACGAGAGTTGCCATGAAGAAAAATGGCAGTTCTAGTGTGCCCACTTCAGCTGCCAACTGATCGCGCATCGGCCGCATCACATAGTAAGCAGTCAAAATGCAAAAGTAATAGATGAATGAAATCGCGATTCCAAACCATTCATGCATTTCAACTTTTTGCAGTAATTTTTTAAACATTTGAGGATTCAGTTATTTTAACGCGTATCCCTCAAAGAAGCAAGGTTACTCAGCTTTTGTTAAGGAAGCGATATCTTGATTGCTTCGTTCGATCTCTTCTGCGACTGCTTTTAGGGTGTAGAAGAAGACAAAAAAGCCTTCGACATCGGGGAAATGGTAAGCGCGGGTCGCTTTGGTTTCGCGATACCGAAGTAACTCGGTATCAAGATTTTTGATTGCGGCTTGGAGTTCCGTGAGGTCGGGCATTGCGCCGGCACCTTGCAGAACCAGGGCATATTGCAGGAGGACCCGGTCGCTTTCCGTAGTGATTTTTCGAAACTGCTCTTCAATGCCCGGATCGATCATGAGGCTTAAATTTTTCCTGTAGACTTTGGAAAGGGAAAAAATGCTTTCGTAGATCTCTTCTAGCCGAACGAAGAGCAATTTCCAGTTTTCGAGGCCGGAGTGCTTCGTCAAAAGTTCTAATCGCGAATCTTCCAGAATCTGCCGGTTTTTCCAGAAGAGTTCATGGGTATCGGATGCAGTGGTTCTAAAGTCTTTGATCTGGTCGCTAGAGAGTTCGTTTAAGGTGGAGGCGATATTAAATAGGCGGGAGAGGTTTTGGAGGGTGCTGGAAAGGCTTTGGCCGATTTTTGCGTCGACGCGTGCGGGCCAGAGGGTATGCGCGATCACAATGGCAATCAGAATGCCGACGCAGGAGTCTAAAAATCGATGGATGCTAAAGACCCAAGGGCTCGTTGTGGGGTGGATGCCTTGCAATACCATGACGATGGCGACAGAGAGGCAGGCGATCCGGATGCTGTCTTTAAGGGAGGCAAAAGAGCATAGAACGACTGTAGAAAAGATGGCGATGCCAAGCGATAGAGGTGTGGAGCCCAGCAATGTGGCCATCAATCCGCCAAAAAAACAGCCGATGATGGCACCCAAAAAACGCATCCACGCCGTGCGGTAGGTCGACCCTAGATGCGCTTGCTGGACGACGATGGCCGCCTGCACCGTCCAGAGTCCGCTGATAAACACATCCGATCGTTCTGCAAAATGGCTTAACATCGTCCCCAGGAATAGACTGATCGCAGCTGCCAGGCTCGTTTTCACGGCGACTTTGCCTTCGATCGAGCTAAACAGTGTCGGAATGGAGCTGATTTTCATTTTTTCAAATAGTGAACCAGTAACGATTTGCTATATATGTGCTTTTCTTTAAAGGATTTAACTGACTTAAATCCATTCTTTTGCAGTTTTTCAAGCAGGAGGTCAGCCGTGTTTAAACCAAGCTCTTTGGCAAGCTGCAACAGCTGGTCGGGGTAGGTGATGCCAAGATCGGGGAGAGCTTCCAAAGGGGACGATTCATCAGGTGCGCTGAATTGCGCATTTTTTGCTTCAGCCAATAACTTAGGCAGTTTTTCAATTCCTTCTTTGACGCGAAGAAGCTCTTCTTTTAGGTTGCTGCCTCGGTCGATCAGGTCTGGTCGTTCGGTTTGCCATATAAATCTTAAGAAGCTGTTTTCCGTCTCTGTCATGGTTTTGCAATGCTGTAGCAGGATCTTGATCGTCTCTTCAAACTCTTGAAGGTTTAAATCAGGGGACTGCAAAGCGCGGTTGTAGAGCGATTCGCCTTCAGTTTGCAGGCTGGATACAGCCTTTTGAAACTCCTCTAAGGCTATTAAGAGCTGATGCTGGAAAAATTCTTCATGCAGGTACTTTTTTAACAGATTGTCCAGCACGCGCTCTTCTGCTGTGATCATGGCGATCAAACCGAAGAGGGAGGAGCCCTTGATCATCGCGGGAATCTTTTCCAGATAGGCGTCAGGTGCTTCACCAACGATATAGAACAGTTCGGTCGTATCTTCGACAGACAAGCCCGAAATGAACTTTTCGATCTCTTCTCGGGTCGATAGTTGCTGTAAGGCGGACAAATGTGGGTGCATTTGGAAAATTCCTTTGAATGGTGTAATGTAAAGCTTTATGCAATTTATACCAAAAGCAGACGGCGTTTGGCAATGTGGAGATTGTTATATTGCCGAATCTTTTTCGTTGTTTACAGATAAAAAAGCTGTAGTCATTGAATTTGAGCCTATTGAGAAGAGTTGGAACGGCATTGAAACGCGCGATTTTACAATTAAAAAGCTGGGATTGAGACATCTCTATTTGGGAGGAAAGTTAGGGCTCTTTTCCGTTTCGCCTCATGAGATGATCACATACGATCTGGAGCTGTTCACTGCTCTTGCTGAAGAGATGAATGCAGAATTTTTGGGATCTGTCTCGTCGTTTGTGTCTCATCAATTTGAACACTTTCTAAGAACAATCTCTTTTCAAGCCACCAATCGATATACGTTGTTTGGATTGATCAAAGGGTTTCTGGTCGACAATGAGTCCATGTTATTTAGAACGAGGATCCATCAATTAAAAGACCATTATGCGCTCCTGGATAAGATTTCAGCTCTGGATTTTGAGAAGAAGCTGATCGCTTATCGAAAGCTTCTCGTAGAAAACATTCGGGCACAAGAGGGAATGTTAAAAGAGATTGAGGATGTCGCGATGCGGACCAATCATCTTCCTATCGAGTTTAAAAACTGGATTCGCTCCTGCACAGCAGTGTATGGAGACCATTTCAAAACTCCGTTTGCAGATAGGGCACGTGCCTGGAGTCACTTTCTCAAGCAGTGCCACGTGATCCCTATCATTGCGGGCAATCCTAATAACCCTCAAGCAGTCGAAACTGCCTGGTTATTTTCTTAAGAATAGCGAGTTCTTAATCTTTCGATGCGCTCATCCAAAGGAGGGTGGGAGGCAAAGAGCTTGAAGAGCCCGCTATGGCTAGATATTTTAAAGTTTTGGAAGGCAGGTTGATCGGTCCTTTTGTCCTGGATGTTATACACCTTCTTCAATCCTTCAAGAGCTGAGATCATTTTTTCCGGTGAGGCAAGTCTTGCTCCTCCGGCGTCGGCTCTGAATTCGCGGTATCTGGAGAATGCGGCAACGACTAAGGTGCCGAGTAGCATGAAGACCATTTCCAAAACAAAAACGATGCCGTAGTAGGCAAAAGAGGACGTTTCCCTTCCTTCGTCTCGGCTTCCGGAAAGCACGCGGCTGAAAGCAAATGCTAAAGCTCTAGCAAGGAACATTACAAAGGCGTTGATGACACCTTGCAAAAGAGTCATTGTAACCATATCGCCATTTGCGATGTGTGTGACTTCATGGCCTAGCACTCCTTCGACTTGACCTTTGTCCATGCGGTTCAATAAACCAGTCGATACGGCCACCAGAGCATTGCTTTTGGTTGGACCGGTCGCAAACGCGTTCACTTCAGGGGAGTTGTAAATGCCCACTTCAGGATGCGCAGGAAGGCCTGCCTTTTCAGCCAGGGCGTAAACGGTGTTTAAAAGCTCTTTGAGGTTGGCATCCGGAGTGTTCGGGTCGATAATCTGCACGCCCATTGACCATTTAGCCATCCATTTTGAGAGGAAAAGAGAGATGAAGGAACCACCCATACCCCAAATCAGGCAGAATATGGCGAGAGAGTATAGATCCAATCCCTGTTTCGTTAGGTAAGGCTGAATGCCAAACAGATTCATTATGAAAGAGATGAACAGTACAATGACAAAGTTCAGAATGAGAAAGAGTGCGACTCGCTTGACAATAGCCATGATGACCCCGCTTTTTTACATATTGTATCTCATAAAATGAGAATTATTCAACAGAGTGTATTTTTTAAAGGTGAAATTCTGTATTTTCAGGGGCATGTCTGCAGTAGAGAATCAAGCAACCTTTCAGGTGGCCTCAAGAGGGGCTTATACCCATGGCCTCGAAGAGATTTACAAGGTCGAAACCGTCGATTTAAAATCTGTTCGCCGCATGGAAGCCAAAGAAACGACGACTTCGCCTATTGCTCCGGCTATTCTTGAACCGAAAAATCCGCAACTTCCACTTGATTTCGGCCCCGGTTACCGCGAATGGATGACCCCTTTTATCGACAAAGAACCGATTCAGGTGCTGGATTACAACAAGCAGCTGGAAAAGTGGCTTTTGGAAAATGGATATAATACAATCGGCGCCTTGCGCCATGCCGACCTCCTGTCAGAACCGTTTGTTAGAAAGCTTGGACAGGGTCATCGCGAAGAAGTTGCTCTTAGACTGAATGAATATTTGAAGAACAAGCCTGTTAAAGAAACTATTTCTATCGACTTTCTTTCACTTCTTAAGTGTGTCGTTGGACGTCTGGAAAAGAAAAAGTTATTTGTAGCGCTAAAGCCTCTGAATCTTGAGGAATGGATCACTCTTTCGCCAATGGATCAGGTGGATGTGAAGCGGATAGGGAAGCATGAGCAGTCGCTTTGGGCGCAAGAGGTGAAGAAAGGCATGGATGCGGAACTGCTTAGCGAGTGTTTTGGCAGAATTGCAGCTTCCTGGCTGATTCCCTGGATTGAGAAAAGATCGGGAGTGGCTGACCGTGAAGAAATAAAGGATTATATGTTACTGCGTTCATCCGATGCAAAAGCGGCTGAACAGGTACTCTCTTACTTTTTCTATCCTGTAGAAAAAATGGTTCCTCATTCCTTAGATTCTCTTTTTTTCTCATCGGAAAAAGAGATGCAACGATTTGAAAGGCTGAAGGCACTTTTACTGACCTACTTTCCTACTTCCTATTCCCGATATAAAATTGAAGATCTCTACCGATTTTCTGTGGCTGAGTTAGGGGAGCCGATTTCCATGCCTTTCTTTAAGAAGGTATTGAAGTTCTCCAAACCATTCCGCGTTGTTCAAGATTTCGTTGAAAAAGGAGATTTATGAAACGGATCGCAGTTACCGGCGCTGTCGGCAATATCGCTTATAGCTTGATCTTTCGTTTGGCAAAGGGCGAGCTCTTCGGTCAAAATGAACCGATCGCTTTGCATCTATTGGAAACCAAGGAAGCAGCTCCAGGGCTAAAAGCGATTGAAATGGAGCTGGAAGACTGCGCTTTTCCGTTATTGAAGGAAGTGGTCACAGGAGATAATCCTGAGAAGGTTTTTGAGGGGACTACCCATCTCTTTTTAGTGGGTGCGATGCCCAGAGGCCCCGGCATGGAGCGTAAAGACCTCTTAAGCGCCAACCGCAAGATCTTCTTTGAGCAGGGAAAGGCGTTGGATAAGCGGGCTGATGCCAATGCGATCGTCTTAGTCGTGGGGAATCCCTGCAACACGAATTGCCTGATTGCGCTGCATCAAGCGGAAAGATTGAACCGCCGCAATTTCCATGCGATGACGCGCTTAGATCAAAATCGAGCTTCAGCATTGCTTGCGAAAAAAGCGGGTTGCACAGTAACGGAAGTGGAGAAGGCGCTCATATGGGGGAACCATTCGACAACGCAAGTGCCTGATTACGAGCACGCTACGATCCGTAAAAAACCCGTTAAGGATGTGATACAAGACGCAAATTGGTTAAATTCGACGTTTCCTGCACAAGTGCAAAAGAGGGGAGCGGAAATCATTGCCATCCGTGGCAAATCGTCGGCAGCTTCTGCTGCAAGCGCAGCAATTGACGCCATGAGTTCGATTGTGCATCCTACAAAAGAGGGTGAGTGGTACTCGTCCGGCGTTTATTCTGCAGGGAATCCTTATGGCGTTGACGAGGATCTAGTTTACTCGTTCCCGTGCCGTACGCTGAAGGATGGAACGGTGCAGATCGTTTCCGGCCTTAGTTTAAGTCCTGAATTAATGGAGAAGATGAAAGTTTCGGAAAAGGAATTAAAAGAGGAAAGAGAGGCAGCTTATGTCGGAAGTTCTGTTTGAGATCCGGGAAGAAAACTTAGAGACCGGTTTGCGTGGGTATCCCGTTGGATACTGCACTACATCCACAGTCGATCCGAATAAAGGGTTGTTTTATAGCGGAAAAAGTGTTGAAAGCTTGGCTTATAAACGTCCTTTGGAAGTGGTTTATCTGCTCTATCATGGCAAGGAAGGCACATCTGAAGAAGTCAATGCCTTTAAAAATGATCTGTATGGGCGCTCTGAGTGCAAACCGGAGTTGTTGGCAGCGATCCAAAAGCTTCCGAAAACAGGCCATCCTATGAAGCTGCTCTGCGCAGCGATTCTGCTGGCCGGCATGTATGAATCAACCGGAGATTACAAAGAAGATTGCTTGAATTTGATCGCAAAGATCCCTACCATTACCGCTACGACGATCAATTACCACGCAGGCTTTGGCGGCTGCAAACCATCCAATCCTCACTCTGGCTACATGGAAAACTTTGCGGAAATGTTAAACGTTCCATCTGCTAATCTCGCTGAGCTGCAGCAGGCATTTAAACTTTTCGACGTACTCCATTTTGACCACGGCGGAGGCAATCTGTCTACCTTTGTAGGCAAGGCGGTAGCTTCCGGATTAGAAGATATGTATGGGTCGATCTCATCAGCCCTTTGCGCGCTGGCAGGGCCTCGTCATGGAAAAGCTAACCAGGAGTGCCTTGAGTTCATTCAAGAATTGATTGTCGAAGTAGGCGAAAACGCTACGCCGGATCAAGTTAGAGCCGTTTTGGAAAAGCGCCTGGAAAATAACCAGTTGATCTACGGATTTGGGCATGCCGTACTGCGCATTGAAGATCCGCGCGCAGCTGTGATTTTCGAATACATGAATAAGCACTATCCTAACCATTCATTGGTGAAGATGTGCAACATCCTGCGTCAAGTGGGACCTGAAGTATTGAAGAAGAATCCTAAAATCTCCAATCCCTATCCGAATGTGGATTTGGTTTCAGGGGCCTTGCTTGTTGCTAGCGGTTTCCCTTATCCTGAGTACTTCACGCTGCTTTTTGGGCTTTCCCGAACAGTGGGAATTGCGATTCAGATTGTCTATGAAAGGTGCGAAGCGCGTGAGGGAAAGGGGACTCCGATTGTGCGCCCTAAATACATTTATAAACCGAGGACATAAATTCCGTGATCCAGATTGCCGATATCCAGAATGCATTCAATAGATCTTTGAACAGGACGTTTGAGAAGAACAAGTGGTTAGTTACCTTTCTTGTGCTTGCCCTGTGCGGCCTTCTCGTCGTCTTTAGCCGAGCGCTGGGAGAAAATGCGAATGTCTGGATGGGTTTAAGCCTCACATTTTTCCCGATCTTCCTCTGTTCCGGATTATTACTCGCTTTAGGAGTGATCCTCATCCGCGGTTATCATGATGAGATCACAAAAGGCGACGTGCAGTACTGGAAAATCCTCACTAATTCTTGGGAAACTGTAATTGGTGCTGCTTATTTTGCGATCCCCTTTCTCCTCGTCTATCTCATGTTGTGGATGCTGCTAGGAATTTTTATTTTATTGCGCAGCATTCCTGCCGTTGGGGAGTTTTTTGGAGTGATCCTGTCATTCGCCCCCTTTCTATTGAACTTTGCAACTCTGCTGCTCTGCGTTGCCGTCATCGCCATGCTGTTCTTCGTCGCCCCTATCCTGGCCCTGAAAGGATTGAACCGCCCGCTTGTAACAGAACTGCTTGTAAGAAGATTTCAAACCGATCTCTTCTCCAATCTACTCTTTTTCAGCGTCGCCCTGCTGCCGCTCGTCCTCTACTTTGGCTTGCTGCTAGCTTCCGCCTTTTTGACAGGCAGCTTCTGCGTCACCTGCGAAAACCCCATCGCCACCATCCTCGAATGGTTCTTTATGATGATTCCTTTCGCGGCACTTCTCGCACCGGCATTGATTTTCTTTTTTAATTTCGCCGCAGAAGCATTCGTTCTCTTCCAGAAAAAGCGGTGAAGGATTTACCACCCGCTTAGCTTCCTCCCTGTCTTCTCTGTGTCCTCTAGTGAGCGTTAGCGAACGGGTGGTTTTTTTATTCTGATATGAGGCGATGGCCAAATCATGCAAGAAACTTGCAAAAAGAGCAAGTTTCTTGCATGATTAATTCGTTCTGTGTTAGATTTATGTTAGATACTTGTGAAAATCGCAAGTTTTTAACAAGGAATTTTATGGAATCTTCTCTAGAGAGTTTGTTGATGGATTGGCCATTAAGCGTCATTCGAGACGTGGATGTCGCCACCGCTGTTTCCGGAAGTGCCTCAAGAAGATACGCTATCATCAATAGGGCGCTACATAAAGGTAATATCATTAGCCTGAGAAGAGGACTTTATCTAATTGGTAAACCTTATAGAAGAGGCTCTCCAAGCAGCTTTGAAATCGCACATACCCTCTATGGCCCAAGCTATATCAGCTTCGAGTCGGCTTTGGCATATCATCAATGGATTCCTGAGGCGGTCTATATAACGGTAAGTGCGACTTCCAAAAGGGCTAACGCCTTTGAAACCATACTTGGGAGGTTTGAATATGTCCACGTTCCCGTAAAACTATTCTACTTGGGTGTAAAAAGAGTTGGAAGTGATGATGAGGCATTTCTTATGGCAGACCCCTGGAAAGCAGTTGCTGACCACTATTACGTATATGGAAGAGATTGGAAGACGCCTGCGGACTTAACGGCTGATATGAGAATCGAACGAGAGAGCATGTTAGAAAGCGATTTATCAAGCTTGAAGGCGCTTGCTGAGAGCTATCAAAGCAGCAGAGTGCGCAAATTTTTGAATCAGATGTTGAGGGGGCTTCAGGATGGAAATTGAAATCATCGAAGAACGGATTAAAGATTATAAGCCAACGAACAAAGAAGATGAGTTGAACGCTTTTAAAGAAATTGTTCAGGAAATTACGCTATCGGCGTTAAGTCGAGCCGAGTTTTTCAAGCACGCTGCCTTTCAGGGGGGCACTTGCTTGAGAATCGTGCATGGATTGAATCGTTTTTCTGAAGATTTGGACTTTGTCTTGAATAAGGCTGATCCTGACTTTCAATGGAATCATTTTTTTCGTGAAATGGAGCTGGAATTCAGTGGTTATGGATTACAGTTGGAAGTTAAAGATCGATCTAAGGCAACAGATACTGTTAAAAAAGCATTTCTTAAAGAAAATTCCTTTGGCAAAGTGCTTAAACTCATTTACGAAAGAACGCGCTTTGATACTCAGGTTGTCAATATTAAGTTAGAGATCGACACCAATCCTCCGATGGGTTCCGGATTTGAAACGAAGGTAATCAGGTTCCCAGAACCTTTTTCTATTGTGGCCCAGGATCTTCCTAGTTTATATGCCGGAAAGATGCATGCTCTTCTATGCCGTGAGTATACCAAAGGGAGGGATTGGTTTGATTTTCTATGGTATGTTTCTAAAAAAATTGAACTCAACTTTTTAAACTTACAGAATGCCCTATTTCAACAAGGCCCGTGGAAAGGATTGCTACTTACAATTGATAAGGAGTGGGTAAAGAAAAGCCTTCAGCAAAAGATCAAAACAGTGGATTGGGTAACTGCCAAAAAAGACATTCAACCCTTTTTGCGTCCTCAGCAATTGCGGTCTTTAGATCTGTGGAGCGAAGCATTTTTTCTTGAATTGCTTGTGTCGTTGTAGGCAAGGGCAGGGGCAAGGGCAGGGGCAAGGGCAGGGGCAAGGGCAAGGGCAGGGGCAAGGGCAAGGGCA
>JBKEAL010000228.1:0-6315 GCA_047972195.1 Parachlamydiaceae bacterium | reverse complement strand
AACAGAAGAAATGCAAAAAAACTGTCATTGGATTGATCAAAGCTCTGGGTTTCACTTGGAATTATGGGATCCCGCTCTCAATAAAAACTCATCAGCAAAATACATGGCTTCTTCACTCATTGAAGAAGCTATCACTTCAAGTCAGATTGAAGGAGCGGTAACCACTATTAAAGATGCAAAAAAAATGCTCCTGGAAATGAGAAAGCCTAAGAATACCTCGGAGCAAATGATCTATAATAACTTTATTACGATGCAGTCCATCAAAGAAGCTTGCACTCATGATCTATCCATGGACCTATTGCTTTCCCTTCACAGGTTAATTACTAAAGATACAGTAGATTCCGTTGAGGATGAAGGTCGTCTACGCACCCCTGAAGATAATGTATGCGTTGTGACAAGCCATGGAGAAATCCTTTTCACGCCACCCAAAGCTGAAGAAATTCCAAAAAGGCTTGAAGCCTTAATTCGATTCGCTAATGACAAGAACGACAAACCATTCATCCATCCTGTTGTAAAAGCAATTATCCTTCATTTTTGGATGGCCTACGTCCATCCATTTACCGATGGCAATGGACGCCTGGCTCGAACGCTTTTTTACTGGTACATGCTAAAGCATGACTATTGGCTTTTCGAATACACCTCCATATCAAAAACGATTCTAAAGAGAACCACAAGGTATGCAAATGCGTATTTACATAGCGAACATGACGACAATGACCTAACCTATTTTATTCATTTCCATATCGATGTCATCATGGACGCCGTAGAAGAATTAAAAAAACACATTCTGGAAGAAGAAGAACAAAACCGACAAATCCGCTTAAAGATTTCGAAATATCCCGATCTCAATATACGCCAAACAAGCATCATACAACACGCCTTATCACATCCCGACGCCGTGTTCACCATTAAAGTGCATAAAAACAGCAATAGAATTTCTTACCAAACCGCTAGAACAGATTTATTACAACTCGAAGAAAAAAAGCTGCTGAAGTCTATAAAAAAAGGAAAAACATTCTACTATGTGCCGGTAGATAACTTAAATTAAATATATCCGCTATTTTAACTATTATCCCTGCCGTTGAAATTAAATGACTTTTGCTGTTTAATAGACCCTCTATTAAGGAAAAACACCCATGTCTATTCCAGCGAGCAGTCCTATCCAACCCAAAAGACACTCCTACACGAATTATGAAATGTACAGGGATGCTTGCGCATTTGAAAGAGGCGATGGGCTGGAAAAAAATATCGAGTTAGCTGTTAAGTCCTTTTTTCGCTTGGCACTGGATGGGCACCAGCCTTCTTTGCAGAAACTGGTTGATGAGCATCCTGTAAGGCTGCGAAGGTTATGCCATTTATCATCGGAAAATGGGAATGCTGTTGCGACGTTTTTGCTCGGTTTGATCTTCCTTCATGGCCGAGGCGTCGATGCGGCTCCAGCAACTGCTTTTAAATTTTTCCTGGAAGCCGCTAAAGAGAATGTCTGTGGAGCCATCGCACAATTAGCGGATGCTTATTTGTTTGGTCAAGGCACAGAACAGAATGTAGAATTAGGAATTCAATACACGACCCAAGCGGCAAAATTAGGCGACAATTTTTGCTTAGGAAGATTGGGCGCTATTTATTTAACGTATCCAGAACCACATCAAAACATTCCTTTAGGCATTCAGCTTTTACACAAAGCTGCAAAAAAGGGGGACATGCTTGCTCAATGGAACTTTGGGAATCTCTTTCGGTTCGGCAAACAGGCACCAAAAGACATACCAAAAGCGATAAAGTGGCTTCAAAGAGCCGGTGAACAAGGAAAAGCGGAAGCTTTTTGCCTGATTGCCCGTCATTATCAGTTAGGCCAAGGAGTTAAACAAGATGATGAAAAAGCCCTCAAATTCTACCTTAAAGCTGTTCTCCTCGGCGTCGAGGATGCCTTAGAAGACATGGCCGACATCTATTTACATGGATCTGAAAAAGTAAGAAACAGCGAACTTGCCCTCCACTATTTAAAACACTTGTCCGACCAAGGAAACAAGGAAACCCAACACAAGCTTGGCCTGATCTACTTATCAGGCGAAATCGTCCCGCAAAACTTCCCCCTGGCAATCTCCCTCCTAAATCAATCCGCAACTCAAGGCCACAAGCCTGCCCAGCAAAAGCTCGCATCCCTTGGAGACAAACGCTTCCAAACCAAACCCAAAACACGCATCCTTCGCTTTACTTAACTTATTTTCCGTATTTAAACTAGAAAAATAAGGCTTCTGTATACTTCAAAAGCACAGTGATAAACCCAACGAACTCGTTATTTTCTATATTCAAAAACAGATGGGCTGCAATCCTGCTGCTCATCATATTATTACAGCAGCTTTTGGTAGCAGGCGGCACATATTTTTTAGGTGAAATTACTCGTGAATTTCCGCTTGAGGGATTTCAACTTAGCACCGCATTTTACCTATTTGTCTGCACCTTCCTACCCGGCACAATTATTCATTATTTAGTGTCTTGGAGTTCTCTCCGCACATACAAAAGTTCGCAATCCAATTACCTCGAGAAGTACATTCAATCTAATTACAACCATCCAACGCATTGGCGAAATGAATATTCCAAACAGCAACGACACGATATTATGTGTCGTGGAGGACAGGACACAATTTTATCTACGGTAAATTTTTTTGGAGATGTCAGCGCAACAGGATTAAACATCACCTTAAACACCATTTCAATTATCCTTGTTACCAATTTTTCACTTGGTCTTGTAATTCTTATAAGCGGATCATTAGGTCTTAGTATTATCTTTCTTAAGGGCACAAAAATCTCTGAAACTAGTCGAAATGAAATGCTTGCTGACAATCAACTGAATGCGCATTTAAGCAAGAGTTGGGATAATATAATTTTAGGGAATCAATTATTTTTCGATCGCTGGAAGTCCCATTTTAATAAACTTTTTTCAAAGTCAGAAAAAGAATCTGTAGAATGTGTCAAACAACGGGAATGGACGATTTCCATGGCTGGAATGGTCACAAACGCGTTAGTTCTTGGTTATGCGTTGTTTTTAGCTTGGATGAATCAAAATGACGTCGGCTTTGTCTTGGCTATCTTAGTTATGCTGCCTAGAAGTCTCCAAATTGTCATGCACATTCAGATTATTCAAATCTATCTTGCTCAATGGACGCAACTAAAAGAAAGGCTAAAAATTACTCATGAAAGCATTCTAGAGCCTTCACCTATCGATTTGAACCATCTTATTCAAGAGAACAAGATAAATGTTGAGGTGAACAACAAAATTCATTCTCTCTTAGAAATTGAAAATATGCTAAACAAACACACTACGGGTCGTTTTACAATCACAGGAGAAAATGGCGTTGGAAAATCAAGCCTGCTGTTAAAATTGAACAATAAATACCCCTGCTCTTCAACTTACCTCCCGGCACACCATCAACTTATGTTGTGCGAAATGCAATTAGGCCTCTCAACGGGTGAAATTGCATTAGCATCGTTAAAAGATATTCAGTCTTCGAATTGCAAAGTTCTATTATTAGATGAATGGGATGCTAACTTATCAGCAGACAAGAGAGCAACGATTAACCAATTAATTAACCAGCTTAGCTCAGAAAAGATCGTAATAGAAATTCGACATCTACAGCATGATCTAAAAACATTAAACTCATCTGACATAAATGTATAAGAGAACCCTGCCTGAATCAGAATTTAAGTTTGTGAAAGCACTGTTTTTTAAGATTGAAAGATACATACTAGTTGCGGGTTGCTTCTCCTATATGTTAGGGCAGGCACTTTATATTTTCCTACCAGCATTACTAGGGATTCTTATAGATAGTGTTTTTGTTAAAGGTGCTTGGAACATTTTATGGCTTCTCCTCATACCTTTTGTTTGGAGCTTGTCGCATCTATTCCTTGCCATAGCGCGATATTTTATTTCTACTATGACACAAGATGTTCGGAAAATTTCTAAAGAATGGATTTTTAAATACCTAATTGGTTTATCAAACAGCGTATACAATGATAAAGGGGCAGGTGAAGTTGAGAGCTTGATGCAAGAGGTATCTTTTAATTCACGATACATATTCACTGAAAGCCTTCCATTTGGTCTTCGCATCATTGTGTCAGCTGCAGTTTCTGTATTCATTTTATGTTATAGTTCCTTGTGGCTTGGAGCGTTGTTTACAACATGGCTGCTGCTATATATTCCTGTCTCCTACGCGATTGCAAAAAGATCTATCCATCACGTATCTAAGTCATTGACAAGTTCTGCTGAAGTAAGCGCCTACACAGTTGATATCATAGAAAATCATGAGTTAATTCCTGCATTTGGCACAGAAAAATTTGAAATTTCGCAATTCCAATCCCTGTTAGAAAAGGAGCGTAGAGCCTATCTTAATGCGCAATTAGAAATTGATAAAGCTGATTTATGGCAGCATTTTTTACAACTTCTTCTCCCGTTCAGTATCGTTCTCTTCATAATCTTCACCCATGAATCTTTAACCATATCTCCCGGAGGCATTGCGGCTCTATTTACTGTAACACTTGTTGTTACAGCCCAAATTCGCGACTTTGGCAGAGGTGTTTTAGCATTTTTTGAAGTCAAGGAGCGCATGAAAACAGCCTTGAAACAATTATTCGATTTTCAAAACTTTGCGCAATCGAATATCGAGTCCGGATCAAAATCACCTTCGTCATGCGATATCCAATTTGAAAAAGTGAAATTCATTTACAACACAAACCATGTAGCGCTTAATGATGTCAGCCTTTCGATCAAGGAAAATGAAAAAATTGGAATCATAGGCTATTCCGGCGCAGGCAAATCAACTTTAATGAAACTTCTTAAAGGGTTTTACAGAGCTACATCTGGAGAAGTATATCTTGGCGGCATGCGCTTAAAAGAAATCAATCCTCAGTTTTTAGCCGAAAACATTTCTGAAGTTTCTCAGACGATTCCTCTTTTCCACCGATCCATACGTGAAAATATTGCTTATGGATGCACTGAGATCGAGGATAATCAAATTTGGCATATTTTGGAAAAGGCGCAATTGGCAAATTATGTAAGAAAATTGCCAAAAGGGCTGGATACTATAATTGGAGTAAAGGGCAATAAGTTATCTGGTGGAGAAAAAGCAAGATTGGCCATTGCCCGCGCGTTTTTAAGAAATTCCAAAATCATCCTTTTAGATGAAGCTACATCCTCTCTTGACTCTGAATCTGAAGATCTTCTTCAAAAGGGTCTTGAAGAGTTAATTGTGGGGCGAACTGTGATTGCGATCGCTCATCGACTATCCACGCTTCGATCTATGGATCGGATCTTAATGCTGGAAAATGGTCAGGTTGTCGCTGACGGCATTCATGACAATCTTCTGCAAACAAATTCTTCCTATAAAAAACTATGGGCTGCGCAGGCCTTAGTGTGATTTAACGTAGCTTTACTGCAACTTAGGGTCGAGGATGTTTCTTAGGGCGTCGCCGACGAGGGCGATGGCGACGAGGAGGAGGGTGAGGAGGATGGCGGGGGGCCAGAGGAGGTAGGCTCGGGCAGGGAAGGCGCTGCGGCCTTCGTCCATGAGGATGCCCCAGGAGGTGGAGCCTTCTTCGCCGAGGCCGAGGAAGGAGAGGCCGGCTTCGGAGGAGATGGCGCCCATGATGGCAAAGGGAAGGAGTGTGATGATGGGGGCGATGGCGTTGGGGAGGATCTCTTTGAAGAGGAGTTGCGTGTCGGAGTAACCGATGGCGCGGCCTGCTTCGACATAGGCGAGTGCACGCTGCTTTAAGCACTCTCCACGCATGTAACGGCTGAATCCGGTCCATCCGAAGAGGGCGATTAAGGTGATCACGATGAAGATGCTTTTGCTTTGCAGGATGGCGACAGCAAAGAGAAGCATGAAAAAGGCCGGCATCGACTCCCAGATCTCGATAAAGCGGCAGACGACCAGATCAAATCTGCCTCCATAATAGCCTGCATAAGCTCCGATAGGAAGCCCGATGATAAGAGCAATACCACAGGATAAGATCCCCACTACTAACGAGATTCTCGTTCCGAAGATTAATGCAGAAGTCAAATCTTTGCCGTTGATGCGCGGCGTATAGCCTTTAACACCTTCTCCAGGATCTTCCTCCCAATGATAGGGAGATAGAAGGGGCATGATTTTGTGATTTATCCGAGGACTCTGAGGGGTTTCTTTCAAGGCTTGGTTTAGCTCGACGTAAACATTGACATCTTGTGTCTGGAATGCAGGATTGCGAACGCCATAGGTTATGACATAGTAGGAAGCTGCTAATTGCATCAAAAGAAGGAGAACCCACACTTTTTTTGAACGA
>JBKEAL010000227.1:0-1448 GCA_047972195.1 Parachlamydiaceae bacterium | reverse complement strand
CTTTGTGGCAGGCCGTACTGCAACGGTTCGAATTCAAACTCAGCAATAACGGGCTGCAAAAATCCAATCAGCCCTAAACTTGTTAGGGCTGCACACCATCAGGATGACGATACCAACTTTCCAGTAACAAGGCTGCAGCCAAACTATCAGCAGCCAATTTTTTGCCACGCCCTTGTGCTTGATAATGATCAAGTTCATCTCGTGCTTCACGCGTGGTTAAGCGCTCATCGACCATCAAGGTTTCTATATTGGTTTGATGACGTAAACGACTTGCAAACTTTCGCGCACGCGTAGACAATTCAGATTCACTGTCATCCATATTGAGTTGCAAACCAACTAAAAATAAAGTGGGCTGATGTTGTTTGACTAATTTGAGTAAATTGTCCCAATTTGGAATGCCATCTTTCATGGGAAAGAGCGGTAAAGGATTGGCACTGGCGATCAAGGACTGTCCAACGGCCATGCCCATTTTCTGTGTACCAAAATCAAATGCCATAATCAGTTGGGGTTGTATTGAATCAGGCATGACCGATCTCTGAGGATAACCAAGTGCGATCAACGCCCATTTTTTTATAGGCTGCATCCCAACGCTCGCCATACGGCAGGTTAAAAATCAAATCCATATCGGATTCACAAATGAGCCAGTCACCGCGTGTGATTTCTTCTTCGAGTTGGTGTTTTGCCCAGCTGGCATAGCCCAAAGCAATTTGATAACGTCCCACACCTTCATTGTGCGCAATCGCATCTAAAATGTCTTTAGAGGTGGTAATACAAACATTTTCACCCACCGCAATAGAGGAATGCCACGTTGGCTGCCCAGTATGCAAGACGAATCCTGCTTCAGGGCGTAACGGGCCACCCTGTAATACATCATGTGGATGCACATTATCGGCATCAATTTCTAGATCATTAAGTAATTCTTTTACGGAAATGCCAGAAGGTCGATTGATAATAATGCCTTGCGCACCTTCATCATCATGTCGAGCCAAATAAATGACGGTATGAGCAAAGAACTCATCTTTCATTTCGGGTGGCGCAATAAGACAACGATGCGTGAGATATTGTTTGGTCACCTAAGCATTTCTCCTGAAAATTAAAATTTTGTGACAATGAACGTCTGTACCTTCAACTTACAAGACTTTGGGGGATTCACCAATCTTTTTTTGTTGTCAAAGGGCGAAATTTATACGCTCTGAAATTTTAACTGGCGCAGTTGTTTGGCGTGTTGCAGCGTCGTCTCACTAATTTCAACACCGCCCGTCATACGTGCCAATTCTAAAATTCGTTGTTGTTCTTGCAATGAAATAATGGTGCTGCTGGCAGGATCTGTTTGTTGCTTTTTCACCAATAAATGCTGATCGGATTGTGCCGCCACTTGCGCTTGATGTGTGATACACAAAATTTGCACATGCTGTGCCAAATCTGCCAGTAAACGCCCGACAATTTCC
>JBKEAL010000226.1:0-3061 GCA_047972195.1 Parachlamydiaceae bacterium | reverse complement strand
CCCCATTTCCCCGGCAAAGGGCTACTCGCCCTTTGCAAACCCGGGGATGGGTTATTTTTGAATCTCTTACGAGAGGGCTGAAATGATTAAAACTTGACAAATACACATAGCAGACACAAAGCCACAAAGAATATGCTAGAAAAAACCAATGTGTTGATCTACCTCATTACAGCTCTATGGATTTTGCAAGGCACTCTACTTTGAGCCGAAGTTCACAAAGAATATGTTAGAAAAAATTCCAAAAGAGAAGGACTTCTAGAAAGTAGAGAAAGAGGATGAACAGTGTGCCGAAGAACAGGGAGGGCCAGCTTGTGCGATGGCTTGGGTAGAGCCACCATTTTAAGAGGGGCAGGACGATTGGCATGAAGGGATAAGCGATTAAGGTGACGCTGATTGTGTTCCCGATGAAGGTGGCAAGGGAGTTGTTTAAGTGCGCCGTCCAGGGGGATAGGTATTTCAATTCCAGCATGACGATCGGAAAGAGGATGAGGAGGACGATCATCGTTTGCTGCCAGACGCTGGGAGCTTCTTCTCCTTTAGCTATGGAGGAAAACCAACCTGCAAAGGGGGAAGCCATGCGGCTTGTTTCTAAGGAACTGATGAGGGGCATTCCTTCTTTAAGAATGTTTTTTCGCTCTTCGGAATTTAGCCAGGTATCTAGGTGAGCGGGCGTGTCGAATTGTAGAAGGGTAATCCAGTGGCGTCCGCCATTGCTTTTCGGAAATTGGATGTAGACGCCTCTAAACCCTTCAAACTGCGCTTCGACCTGATGGATTTTTGAACTCCATTCCATGTAGGCTTGTTCATGGTGCGGATCGATTTGCGTGATGATCACTTCTGTGACCCCTGATGTGAGATCCGCTTCGTTTTGAATCTCTTCTCGAAGCTGTTTGGCAGCCAGCAGAGGTTTTAACTCATCAATGAGCTGTTCATAGGAGTGTGAAGTTTTCCAGTTGGAAGCGTTGTCGCGGCTGTAAAAGCGCTGGACGATCATCCAGGAGTGCGGCCCGTTGGGTTTTGCAAGAAACTCCAGACTCACAAATCCTTCTGAGTTTGCGATCCTGTTTGCAAATTCAGATTGCCACTGGACAAATTGCGGCAGGCTTTTTGGTAAAAGCCGTGCCGTAAGTGTTGCGATGACCGGTTCTTTAATCTCGATGTGAGACATGATCAATAATGTACGGGATGGGGCTGAGCTGCAAACTCTTTCCACACTTCCACAGCCTCAGGACGCAATTTTTCTGTCCATTGAATCCGTCTTTTGTTTGGATCTTTGCGCACTTCATCCAAAATGTCGATGTCGGCGAATTTTCCATACTTCAAGGCATCGCCGGTAGTTGCTCCGTAGTAAATGTGATTAATATGGGCCCAGTATGAGGCAGCCAGGCACATCGGGCAGCATTCTGCGCTTGTGTACAGCTCGCATCCTTCCAAGTGGGGTGTTCCTAGTTTCTTGCATGCTTCGCGAATCGCTTGCATCTCTGCATGCCAGGTGGGGTCGTTCGTTTTGATCACCTGGTTGTAACCCTCTCCGATGATTTTGCCATCTTTGACAATCACAGCCCCGAAGACTCCGCCGCTTTTTTCAACTATCGATGCCTTGCGGCTCAGTTCGATAGCACGCTTCATAAAAATTTCATTGTATGGATTGGACATGAGACACCTCCTTATTATTTAGGTGTGCTTCATTCTAAAAATATTGTCAATTTGACTTCAATTCGTCGTTGGAGCTAAACAATATAAGAAATTTAACAAGATAAGGCAAGATATGTCGGTCAGCGTAACACCCTCTTCGTCTCTAAATCTTGAAGATCCTGAGATTCAGGAACCTGAGAAGCTCCCTTGCTGCACGTGGAGGTCCTGCTGCGGAAGTAAAATGAGTTGGCGCGACATCACCGTCATCTCTCTCTATGTGATTTCTGCGCCATCAGCTTTAGTTACAGGAGCTTATGGAGGGATTAGCACCGATGCCGACGTGAGGAGAGTTGCATTTACTGTTGCAGGGTTATTTACAGCGGTCTTTGCTGTGGCAGTGTTCATTCATTTTTGCTGGAGAAAGGATGCCGTGGTTGCAGACCTGACTAAGGCCGCTAATACACTGGAAAAAACAAAGAATGAATTGGAAGAAACGGTAAAAGAGGCCGATGCGATCGAAAAGGCGTTGCTCGAAGAAAATGAGCGTTTGAAAAAAGAAGTAGAGAATCTCCAAAAAATTCCAAAAGATATTAAAACAGAGAACGATAAGCTTGATGGAGAGGTCGATAAATTAGAGGCTCAGGTTGATGGATTAAAACAGCAGATAGCTGATTTAGAAAAGCAAAACCAGCAGCTCGCCGACCATTTAGATCAATGCCGCAACGCCATTGATACGATCACAAAACACGTCACAGAGGTCAATCACCTGCATGTGCAAATGAGTGCTAACACAGACGTTCTTGACGGTGAAGTGGGAAAATTTAGCTCGGAAAACAAAGTTCTGGAATTAGCAATTGGAAGTATCGATAAGACGATGGATGAGAACATCGATGTATTAAAAAACGCATTGAAGGAGTCTCAAGACATTGTGAATCAAAATATGAACGCGTTTAGCCAAGAAATTGCGAGATTGCAGAAAGAAGTGGAGGGACTAAAAAGTGCAGTACAAGCGGTGGACAAATATGAAGACGATGTTAGAGATAGAGTCGAGGCTATTCAAAAGCTCAATCGGGAAATTGCTGAAAAAGAGATCGATTTAGGGAAGCTCCAGGAAAAATTTAAGGAAAAAAGCGAAGCTTTGTTAAGTGTGCAAAAAGCGTTGGAGGAGTCTGTCAGAGTTCTTCAATCCACAGGCACAAAATTTACCGGCGATGTCGAGCAAATGCAACAATTGGCAGACCTATTGGATCAGCTCTCTAAGCCTCTTGCAGACATGGAAAAGCGTTTATCCCAAGATTTGGGATCTTTAAAGGATATGGGAGATACATTGAAATCGCAACGAGATGAGATAGATAAACTATAACGAGGTAATTTGTGAGTATAGCAGTTCCAATTGAAGCAGGGCTTAAAGCTCAGGAAGCCTTAA
>JBKEAL010000225.1:0-12664 GCA_047972195.1 Parachlamydiaceae bacterium | reverse complement strand
AGTTATAATTACGGCGCGCCTCTTCATCCAGACATAATCTGGCCTGCTCCAGACAGCACCAGCCCTTAAAGTGTTCTCCGGTGAGGATGTAGGCACATCTTAAGTTGATGTAATTTCTAGGTAAATCAGGGCACAATTCGACCGCTTGCTTAAGCTCTACGATCGCCGTCTCGTAATCTCCACGCTCCAGGCATTCTGTTCCTTTTGTGTAATGCAGTGAAGAATTAACTGTTGAACAACCGGCAAGAACAGCAATAAGAAGAAATTTAACTAGATTCATGAGAACTCAATATGAGGGTTAAAAAAAACCGAAGGTTTTGAAACCTTCGGCTGGGATTGCCGATGACCGGACTCGAACCAGCACCTTATTGCTAAGAGTAGATTTTGAGTCTACCGTGTCTACCATTCCACCACATCGGCGTGGGATGTGGGCATTAGGATAGCAAGATGTGGTTTTTTTACCAAGTGTTTCTTGGGGAGGGAACTTTTTCGTTTAGAATGTTGGGGGTTTGTGGTAAACTTGTGTAGCAAAATGAATCCATTATCTCGATACCAGTTATTTCTCTTTGATTTTGACGGGCTACTCGTCAATACGGAAGAGCAGCACTATGAAGCATACCGCAGAATGTTGAAAAACCGCGGTGTGGACTTCGACTGGAGTTTTGATAGGTATTGCAGTCTGGCGCATTACGGTTCCGAGCAATTTAGAGAAGCTTTGCTGGGTGAGCACCCCTCGCTACGGGAGATTCCTTGGGAAACGCTTTATGCGGAAAAGCAGGCAGAGATCCAAAAGGCGCTACAGGGTGGAAAGATCCAACTGATGCCAGGTGTGGAAGGATTCTTGACGGAGCTCCAAAATCGAGGGATCAAGCATGCTGTCGTCACGCATTCTCCCGACGCCTTGGTTTCTATCTTGAGAGAGCAGCATCCTGTGCTGAAAAAGATTCCCTATTGGGTGACTCGCCACGATTATGCGGAACCAAAACCGCATCCGGAGTGCTACCAACTGGCGATTCAGAAATACGCTAAAGAGGGTGAGAGAGTGATCGGCTTTGAGGACACTCCCCGCGGAATGACGGCTTTAATGCAAACGGCAGCAGAACCTGTGATTGTTACCAAAGTCGCTTATCCGGAGATTGGCAACTTTACTTCTAAAGGCGCCAAGCACTATTTCACGTTCAATGAAGTGCATACAGCACTTTTACAAGGAACAAACCTTGAGGCGGAGCGCTAACCCCTGCTGCGCGTCTATCTCTCTTTTCCAAGATCGCATCGATCTCTTCGGGCTTTCTTTTTCCTGCAGCCACTTCCATTAAAGTACCGACCATGTTCCTGACCATTTTGTAGAGAAACCCATCGCCTTCAAACTCTAGAGCCAGTTCCCCCTCATTTTTGATAAAATCGATGCGATGGATGGTCCTGACAGGATCTTTGGCTGCCGTCCCCTCATGCGCCTCATTGGCAAATGAGGTGAAATCGTGCGTTCCTAATAATCTCCTGGAGGCTTGAAACATCGCTTCGAGATCGAGTGGATAGGAAATGTGCCACACTCTCCCACGCTTAAAAGGGCTTAAAATGGGATCTAAAACGATGTGGTAGCGGTAAATTTTGCCGATAGCGCTATATTGAGCATGAAATGTGTCGGGAACCTCTTCTAAAGATAGGATTCTTATTTCAGGCGGCAGCAATCCGTTCAGGGATCCTAAGACTTTATAGTACTTAAAAGAAGCGTCTGTTTGAAAATGGGCTGTCTGACCTAAAGCGTGCACGCCGCTGTCTGTCCGTCCGGAGCCGACGATCTTGATCGGCTGTCTGAAGATAAGGCTTAAGGCATTTTGGATGAGTGACTGGATCGACTGCGCATTCTCCTGCACTTGCCAGCCGTGAAAGGGCAACCCGTCGTAAGCGATGACGAGCTTATAATTTTTCACGAAACACCTCGTCAAAGATCGCTTGAGCCATCACCAGATCTTCTGGCGTCGTGATCTTGATGTTATAAGGACTACCCTCGACGAGTTCTACCACGTGGGGCAAAATTTCCGCCAAACAGACGTCATCTGTTACAGTCACACCACGAGCTTCCGCTTGCTGCATCCCTTGCTCCAGGACAGATTTTTTCAACGCTTGCGGCGTCTGGATCTCATAGAGGTTGGAACGCTCCAGCGTTTTGACCACGCGTTTCTCAGAATCTCCCTCCTTGACCGTGCAGCGCATCGGAAGCGCAAGGGTCGCAGCACCCGCTTTCTTGCCCCCTTCGATTGCTCTCGAGATCATCTTTTGCGTTAAAAAAGGCCGGGCCGCGTCGTGGATCAAAACCAGATCTGTATCGGGAGAAAGTTTCGCCATTCCCTGTTTTAGAGAATCTTGTCTTCGATCTCCCGGGGAAGCAAAAGAGACTTTTTTGCTCTTTGAATGAAACAGATCGCGATATCCCTCATTGGCCACTACGATGATCGAATCGACCTCAGAGCATGCCTCAAACGCTTCAAAGGAGAGCCGAGCGATCGGTTTGCCGTTCAATAACAGATACTGCTTGGGAATCAAGCTCTCCATGCGGCTGCCGACGCCTCCGGACAAAAGGATCACCTCAATTTTCATTTTTTACCTCGTTTGTCAACTCAACCAGCACAATCTCAGGGGGAGCGCAAAAGCGGAAAGGCATGACGCTGCCTAAGCCGCGGCTAATATAAATGGTCTTTCCCTTCTCTCGAATCAGTCCTGAAAAATAGCGTGGATATTCCATCAAAGTAAAACGCCCTCTAAACAAGGGAAGGTTGATCTGGCCCCCATGGGTGTGCCCAGAGAGGATGAGGGTTGATGGGCCTTGTAGAATATTAGAAATGGCATCAGGATTGTGCGCCAGCATCACTCCGGGGAGAGTTGGATCGTATTCTTTATAAGTCTTGTCTAAATCAATTTGTCCTGTCATATACTCTGCGATGCCAGACAAATTGATCAAACCCTCGACAGATATGGTTCGATTTACTAAGAGCTCAACACCCGACTCTTTCAGAAGCTCTAGCAGTTCAGGATGAGGTTGTGCTTTGGCAGCGGTGGGGGAAACCCAGCCTGTCAGTCTGACTTTCTTAAAGAGCAGGCTGATCCCTTTTAAAACTGTGGAAGAAGGGGTGGAAACTGCATAATTGCCTTCAGGATCAACCGTGACACCACCTAAATAGTCGTGGTTTCCTAAGATCGCATAGACGCCTAAAGAAGCCCTTAAAGCCTTTAGAAAAGAGGCGATCTTACTCCTGTCATGCATCTTGCCGTAACATAAAAAGTCTCCTGTCAATACGATCAGGTCAGGCTGCAATTCATCTGTTTTTTGCAAAATCTTTCGCACAAGGCGGTCTGAAGCAAACGGGCCGAAGTGAAGGTCGCTTAACTGCAATATCTTTAAAGGCTTCTTTAATCCTGGTAAAGCCGCCTTCAATTTCGTGACAGTGAGAAGTTCGGGTTCAATAAAGCGTGGCCAAACCCCAATAATGGTGGCGCAACAGAACAGATCGAACAGGAGGTGGTCTTTTGATAACATGCCCCTAGATTTTAAAGGATTGGAGTGGGATGCGCAAGACGAATTCGTCTGCGCATCTCCGATAAGAAATTAGCGTGTAGCCAGTTGAGGTTCTTTGATATGCTTAGAGACTTTGCTCGTCATCTTGAACATATCGATAGAAGTGGTTCCGCCTAATACTTTGCCCAATTTCGCATCGGGATTGATTTGACGCTTGTTTTTGGCATCTTGAAGTTTGTGCTTCTTGATGTATTCCCAGATTTTCTTTGTGATCTCTGTTCTTGGCATAGGGCCATGTCCTACGATCTCTGCAAGCGCTTCACTCACGCCTACAGGTCTCATAAACGCGGACTGTTGTTTCTTCGCAGACATAGGTAACTCCTTTTTTGTTTACTAGTGTCTATAGCTAATGTCAGTTTGTAGTCGCTTCGCCCATTTGTAGTCAAAACAATTCGACCCGAGGCCCGAGGAAATCAGAGGCAAATAAACATACAAATCACTTTAAATCAGTCGTTTACAAAATATTTTATTTTTAAATTTCTTATTGATCGTAAAGGGTCCTTCTGGCAGATTATTTAACTATGAAAAGCCTCGAACTTCTTCAAAAACTTCCCACTCTGCAATACGAAACAAAACGCCTTGAGACTCTACTAAAGAGCCTGAATCGGCTCGATTCTCTCGAAGAAAAAATTTTCTTTTTGAAACCCTCCAGTCCTGAAGCTGTCCGATTGCATGAAAAATACCGAAGATCGATCCATTCTCCCATGGAAGAATTCATTCTATTGAGCCTTATTGCGATAGGTCAAGAATTTATCCTGTCTGATGACGCAAAAGCCTTTGAAGCTTCGATCGGTACTTTATTAAAAGTAGAAAATCTCTACGCGCCTATGGGTGGTCTCATTGGCTATCAATACGAATTCTTGAAGCAGCTTGTCGAGAGAGAGACTTTCTGTAAAGTTGAGGGAAAGGGCATCGAAAAGCCTCCCGGAGTTGATCTCGAAAGTACTCCCTCTCTCTTAAAACAGGTTGTAGAATCACGCATCTCATCGCTAAATCAAGCAGCAGAAATCTATCCTATCGGAGGCGCAGCTGATCGTCTCGACCTGCACGATGAAGCCACCGGAGAGCCACTTCCCGCAGCTGAATTAAATTTCCTCGGTTTCAATCTTCTCGAATGGCTGATCCGCGACCTGCAAGCCAGAGAGTACCTGTACTACAAATACAAGGGAAAAAGGACCTCAATCCCTTTGATTCTGATGACTTCGTCTGAGAAAAATAACCACGACAGAGTGCGGACAATCCTCGAAAGGCACAACTGGTTTGGTAAAAAGAAAGAGGATTTCTTTCTCATCAAACAGCCGAGCGTTCCGCAGATCGGCGAAGAGGGTAACTGGATTGTTTCCTCTCCCGGCCACCTCTCCCTAAAGCCCGGTGGACATGGCGTAATCTGGAGGCTTGCGGAGTTAAGCGGAGCCTTCGAGTGGCTGAAAAAGAAACGAAAAAAATACCTCATCGCACGCCAGATCAACAACCCCATAGCCGGGCAAGACCATCTACTACTTTCCTTAGCAGGCTACGGCGCATTAAATCATCAGCTGTTTGGCTTTGCTTCCTGTGAAAGAGCGGTTCAAAGCGCTGAGGGCATGAACGTTTTGATCCACCATTCTTACGGAAAAAAAGCCAATTACAAGATCAGCAACATTGAGTACACCGACTTCACAAAAGAGGGCATCAAGGATGAGCCTAGAATGCCGGGAGACTCCTACTCCTGCTTCCCTGCCAATACAAACATCCTCTTTATGAAGCTGAAAGCTGTCGAAGCGGCTGTGAAAAAGCTCCCCTTTCCCGGGTTGCTGATCAATCTAAAGCAAACAGTTGGCAAATCCAAACAGGCGATCGGCAGGTTGGAATCGATCATGCAAAATATCGCCGATGCGATCCAATCTGATTCACTTGAACATCTAAAAACCTATCTCCTTTATTTCAAACGAAATAAAACGATCTCTGCCATCAAAAAAACTCTTAAAGAAGGCGCTTCCCTACTAGAAACACCGGAAGGAGCGCATTTAACTCTCTTGCAAAATGGAGCTGAGCTTTTAAACCTCTGCCGCGTCTCTATCCCTTCTATTCCTTCAGAAAAGAACCCCACTCCCTTCCTCTTTAGCTACCACCCTGCTTTAGGTCCAGTCTATTCGATCATCGCTCAAAAAATCCGGGGAGGAAAACTCCATCCGGACTCTGAACTCTCCCTGGAGATCGCCTGTCTGAACTGGGAAAATGTCGAAGTGAAGGGCTCCCTCTGCATCGAAGCGGAATCCCCGCTAGGGCATAGAAACAAAAATGGGGAAATTCTCTACAGCGATCAAGAAGGTAAGTGCACCTTGGTCAACGTCAAAGTCGACAACGCAGGCGTCGATTACGCAATGGGGCTGCCTCTCTGGAAAGAAAGGGTTGCGAGAAACGAATCGTTAAAAATCCACATCGCGGGAAATGGCGAATTTTACGCAAAGAACATCTCCTTCTACGGACCACACGAAATCTTTGTCCCTTCCGGCTATAAAATGACATGCGTTCAAGAGGGAAAAACTATCCACTTTAAACTTGAAAAGATAAAGAAGCCCACCTGGCGTTGGAGCTACCATTTCGACCGTGGACTTACTTTGACTTTTTAATCTTGGACGATTATCCTGTTTGATTATTCTAACCTATAGTTAATCAAGAGGCACTCCATGAATGCAGAAACACAAGCGATTATTGAATCCTTAGAAAACAGGTTCCTGCATATGTGGAGGTATCTTTGACTTAGATAAAAAAGAAACTCGCATCAAAGAACTGCAGAGCCTGATGGAGAATCCCTCCTTCTGGGACGACAACACGAAAGCACAATCGGTCATTACTGAATCCAAGCAACTTAAAGCGTGGACTGAACCTGTGCAAAATCTGAAAAACCGCTTTGAAGATACCAAAGCGCTGCTCCCTGAAGCGGAAGAGCTGGAAGACGACGCATTGCTCAACGAACTGAAAGAAGAGATTCGAACGATCGATAAGGGATTAGCAGAACTTGAGATCCGCAAAATGCTTTCAGGGGAACTGGACGGCAAGAACTGCTACCTCAGCATCAACTCAGGGGCCGGTGGAACAGAAGCTTGCGACTGGGCAGAGATGTTAGCGAGAATGTATCAGCGCTGGGCGGCTAAAAAGGGATGGAAACTGGAACTCATTGACCGCGTAGAAGGGGATGTGGCAGGAATCAAAAGCGTCACATACCACTTGGAAGGCCCCTTTGCTTACGGTTATGCAAAAGCGGAAAAAGGCGTGCACAGGCTAGTCAGGATTTCTCCTTTCGATGCCAACGCCAAAAGACATACGAGCTTTGCCTCTGTAGATGTTTCTCCTGAAATTGAGGATGACATCGCAATCGACATCCGCCCTGAAGAACTGCGCGTCGATACTTACCGGTCATCAGGTGCCGGAGGCCAGCACGTCAACAAGACTGACTCTGCCGTCCGTATGACGCACTTGGCAACTGGAATTGTGGTCTCCTGCCAAACGCAGCGAAGCCAGATCCAGAACCGCGAAGCGTGTATGAAGATGCTGCGCTCCAAGCTCTATGAACTGGAAGTGCAGAAGCGCGAATCGAAGCTCAAAGAGATCGGCGGAGAGAAGATGGAGAACGCCTGGGGAAGCCAGATCAGGAATTACGTGTTCCAACCTTATACGCTGGTCAAAGACACGCGTACTAAAGTGGAACGGGGCGACATCCAGTCCGTCATGGATGGCGATATAGATGAATTTGTGAACGCCTACCTTAAGGAGTCGGGTTAATGGAAGAACAGAAAAAACCTCCCGTCGGCATTCGCTTTACCGAACAGGGCGATGCAGTCAGACTGAAAGATTGGTTAATGGAACCGGCCATTATGCACTGGTTTCCGATGGCAGATGAAGTAGAGATCGATCACGCCGTACAGCACTGGATCGGATTCAGCCGCTGGCGCTGCAGCTTGACAGCTACAATTAACAATCAGCCTGTAGGCTTGGCCACACTCTATCTGCAACCCTATAAAAAATTGGCACACCAATGCGAATTTGGAATCATTGTAGCTCCTGATATGCGCAACAAGGGGATTGGCCAATATTTGATCGAACAGTTAATTAAGCTTGCAAAAGACACCTTCAAAATCGAACTCTTGCACCTTCAAGTTTACCAAAACAACCCTGCAAAAAGGCTCTACAGCCGCATGGGATTCACCGAATTCGGCACACAAATTGGCTGGATTAAGGAATTAGACGGAACATTAGTCGGAAGAACCTTTATGGAGAAAAAACTGTAATTTACCTATGACACATTTCAACTTACAGCAAACACTACAACAGGGCGTAAGAAAGCCTGTAAAAGTAAAAATTAATGACAACCGCTCCACGATGCTCAGCGTTCGCTGGGATCCGGAGTGCACTAAAGTCTCCCTCCATCGGCTCTTTTTAGACGCCCCGAGTAACATCATGGACGAGCTCGCCTGCTATGTGCGACGAGAACAAGGAGATATCTCCAATAATGTCCGCGCTTTTATTGAAGAAAAGCTTAAAGGATTCGATTACTCCCACGAGCTGGATTTAAAGAAACTGCATAGCCAGGGGACCGTCTACAACTTACAAAAGATCTACCACGACTTAAATGAGCAATACTTTGATGAAAAGCTTAAACTCTACATCACCTGGTTTGGAAAGCCGCAGTCTAAAGCAAAATCCAGAGTTACTTTTGGTCTCTACCACGATCCCTTAAAGCTCATCAAAATCAACCGCCTATTAGATAGCCCCTCATTCCCCGACTATCTCGTTTCCTACGTCATCTACCACGAGATGCTCCATCATGTGTGCCCTTCCTATTACAAGAATGGCATTCACTACGTGCACACAAAAGAGTTTAAAGAACGCGAAAAGGAATTTGAGCACTTCGATCTGGCCCAAGACTGGATCAAAACCAATTCAGAATATTTATTTCACACCTATTAGAGGCAGTTATGGCAGGGCATAGTAAATGGGCGAATATCAAGCATCGCAAAGGGAAAGCAGACCAGAAGAAGGGAAAAATTTTCTCAAGATGCGCTAAAGAGATCATCTCCGCAGTCAAATTAGGCGGTCCCGATCCGAAAAGCAATCCCAGACTGCGCCTAGCCATCCAAAAGGCCAAAGAGGTCAACGTCCCGAACGAAATCGTCGACCGCAACATCAAAAAAGCCTCGAGCACTGATCAAGCTGACTTTACAGAGATGACCTACGAGCTCTACGGCCACGGCGGCGTCGGCATCATTGCAGAGGTGATGACCGATAACAAAAACCGCATCTCCTCCGACATGCGCATCGCCACAAACAAGCGAGGCGGAACTGTAGCTACTCCAGGAGCTGTTTCCTTCAACTTCGACCGCAAAGGCGTCATCGAGATCCTGAAAAAAGAGGTGAATGAAGACGAACTCTTCATGGCTGCCACCGAAGCGGGCGCTGAGGACTTCGCCACAGATGATGAAGAGCTGTTTACGATTATCACCGATCCCCTGAACCTCTACACTGTGAAAGAAGCGCTCCAAAAGAGTGGCTATGCTATCGAAGAAGATTCCATTCAGATGATACCCAAAACCAAAGTAGAAGTAGACGAAGAGACCGCGAAATCCAATCTAGCGCTCATCGAATGGCTGGAAAATCTCGACGACGTCGACGCCGTCTACCACAACATGGCTTAAAGCTGCTCAGGAATAGATTCCAAACTTGGTCTCTTTTGTCTTCCTGAGTTCCATCTTCAAAAGTGAATCTCAGCCTTCTTAAGCATTGTAGGTGGTGGAGCTGACGTTGCCGCCGGTGCCGGTCCAGTTGGTGTGGAAGAACTGGCCGCGGGGCTGGTCGATTCGCTCGTAGGTGTGGGCACCAAAGAAATCTCTTTGGGCTTGCAGGAGGTTGGCGGGGAGGCGGGCGCTGCGGTAGCCGTCGAAGAAGGCGAGGGCTGTGCTGAAGCAGGGGGAAGGGATGCCGAGCAGGGCGCTTTGAGCGATCACTTGTCTCCAGCCGGAAGAGGAACGCTCGACTTCGCCTTTAAAGAAGGAGTCGACGAGGAGGGAGGTCAGGTCGGGGTTGCGGGCAAAGGCCTCTTTGATTTTGCCAAGGAAGCCGCTGCGGATGATGCAGCCGCCACGCCACATCAGGGCGACGGCACCGAAATTGATATTCCACTTATACTCTTTAGCCGCTTGACGCATAAGCATGAAGCCTTGTGCGTAGCTGATGATTTTCGATGCATAAAGGGCGTCGTGGATCTCGTTTTGGAAGTTTTCTTTGTTGCCTTGGTAGGAAGCGCCGGGGTTTTGGAATGCTTTTGAAGCTTCGATTCGCTCTTCTTTCAACGAAGAGAGGAAGCGCGCAAAAACGGCTTCTCCGATGAGTGTGAGAGGAACGCCTAGATCCAGGGCGTTGGACACGGTCCATTTGCCTGTGCCTTTTTGACCGGCCACGTCTAAAATCTTCTCAACGAGAGGAGAACCATCTTTGTCTTTATAAGAGAAGATGCTAGCGCTGATCTCGATTAGATAGCTGTTGAGCACGCCCTGATTCCACGCTTTAAAGCAGTTGTGGATCTGGTCAGCATTGAGATGGAGGGCCTCTTTTAAGAGGTGATACGCTTCAGAGATCAACTGCATGTCGCCATATTCGATGCCGTTGTGGACCATCTTGACGAAGTGGCCTGCGCCATCATCTCCCACCCAGTCGCAGCACGGTTCGCCGCCATCAGCTTTCGCAGAAATCGATTGGAAGATCTCTTTGACGAGCGGCCAGCCATCCGGATTGCCTCCCGGCATAATCGATGGGCCGTTTCGTGCGCCCTCTTCTCCGCCAGAAATGCCGGCGCCGATGTAGAGAATCCCTTTTTCTTTTAAGGAGTGTACGCGTCGGGTCGTGTCTGTAAACAAGCTATTGCCACCATCGATGATCAGATCGCCCTTCTCAAGGAAGGGAAGCAAACTGTCGATAAATTCATCAACTGCTTCGCCCGCTTTGACCATCAACATGATTTTGCGCGGTCTTTTCAGTTTTTCGACAAACTCTTTCAAACTATGCGCACCAATCACTTGGCTGCCTTTGGCGGCTCCGGCGAGAAAATCGTCTACCTTAGAAGTTGTTCGGTTAAAAACGGCGACCTTATAACCGTGGTCGTTCATATTCATGACCAAGTTTTGTCCCATCACAGCTAAGCCGATCAAACCGATATCTGCACTCATTTCAACTCCTTTATTGAGTATTAAATTTAAAGGAGCTATTGTTATTTTGCAATTCCTTAAATAAGGAATAAGATGACCTATTCACTACAAGAATTTACACCTAAAACGTGGACCTGCCTTAAAGAAGGTTATTCTTTAAACCAATTCTTTAAAGATCTAATGGCCGGCTTCACCGTAGGAGCCATCTCCATCCCTTTGACCATGGCGTTTGCGATCGCCTCTGGAGTTTCTCCTGAAAAAGGGTTAATCACAGGAATTATAGCAGGATTCATCATCTCTCTTCTTGGAGGCAGCCGAGTCCAAATCGGAGGTCCGACAGGAGCTTTTGCAGTCATCGTTTACAGCGTCGTGGTCCGCCATGGCATAGATGGACTGATCCTGGCCACTTTCCTCGCAGGCTTAATCATGGTCTTCTTAGCCTTCAGCCGTGCCGGAGTCCTCCTTAAATTCATTCCCTATTCCGTAACCACAGGGTTTACTGCAGGGATCGCCCTAACGATCTTCTCTTCGCAAGTTAAGGATCTTTTTGGCCTGCATATGGAGAGTCTGCCGATCGATTTTATTGATAAATGGCATGCCTACTTCTACGCAGCCTCTACCTATACGCCTTGGGCCATCACCATCAGCGCATTTTGCCTCTTTTTGCTATTCGGCATGAAACGGTTTTTTCCAAAATGGCCAGCCCCCCTCTTCACTGTAGTCTTAGGCACAGGAATCGTCTGGGCATTCTCTCTTCCCGTAGAAACCGTACAAACAAAATTCGGTGAAATCCCCAGTGACTTGATCTCGTTTGCCCTTCCCGATTTCTCTCTTCAGCAGCTGCAAGCAGTCTTTCCTCAAGCGATCACCATTGCTCTTTTAGGATCGATCGAATCGCTCATTTCGGCTGTGATTGCCGATGGAATCACCGGCCATCGGCACAGATCCAATACCGAACTCTTTGCTCAAGGGATCGCAAACATAGGCTCCTCCCTATTTGGAGGTATTCCAGCCACTGGGGCGATCGCCAGAACCGCTGCAAACATCCGCTTGGGGGCCAAAACTCCCGTTGCCGGCATGTTCCATTCAATCACCATGCTCATCCTGGTTCTATTTTTTGCATCGATCGCTTCGCTAATCCCTCTTCCCGTCCTTGCCTCCATCCTGGTTTACGTCGCTTGGAACATGAGCGAAATCGAGCACATTAAAACGATCTTAAAAACCAATAAGAGCGACACTTTTATTCTGCTTCTCACCTTTGGTTTAACGGTATTGATCGATCTGACAGTGGCCGTTCAGGCAGGAGTATTGATTGCTGCGATTTTCTTCATGAAAAAAATGGCCGATACAACCTCAATGAAAGTGTGTCAAATTTTGATCCACCAGGAAGACAACCCTCATTTAAAAGACTCCGATACGTTATTGAGAAAAGATATTCCTGAAGGTATCGTTGTGTTTGAGATCGATGGCCCCCTTTTCTTCGGCAGCGCATTCACTTTAACAGAACCTCTTAGCAAAATTGCTCCCTCTCCTAAGGTATTCATTCTTAGACTCCACAAAGTTCCTCTCATCGATGCAAGTGGCGCTCATTCCCTTAAAGACTTCGCTGAACAGTGCAGCAGAAAAGGTGTTTCCCTTATCCTATCCGGTGTTGACGACAAAAAAGCCGATCTGCTGTTAAGAAGCGGTGTTGAGAAAAAGCTACCATCCGCTTCAATCTTCCACACCTTCCACGACGCCCTGCAAGAAGCAAAAGCTAGGCTATTGAATCAATCTTAAAGCATTTCTCTTTGTGTCTGCTATGTGTATTTGTCAAGTTTTAATCATTTTAGTCCTCTCTTAAGAGATCCAAAAATAACCCATCCCCGGGTTTGCAAAGGGCGAGTAGCCCTTTGCCGGGGAAATGGGG
>JBKEAL010000216.1:0-2166 GCA_047972195.1 Parachlamydiaceae bacterium | reverse complement strand
GAATATTGGTCGCCTGATCGTCGACGACTAACACGGTGAATTTGGGTTCTGTCATTAACTCTGGGGAGAAAGAGTTATGATGCATCGGCTAAGCCTTTTGTCTTTTTAATTTGTCCTAGGATTGCAGCCGCCTGATCGAACGCCAGATTCTGCATATGAGCAGACAGTTCCGCTGTCTGATATGCATCAATATATTGAAGTTGCTCGGAAATTTCATCAAATAAACTCATCGCCGCCATGTTTGACGTCTTCAGATAACGAACCAGTTGCTCGATTTTTGAATCCAGTTCCGGAATTTCGCCTGCGGTTTCAGTCGATTTCTCATTACCCGCCGTGAGCAGCTCATAAAGATTGTTGAGTTTTGAGCGTGCAACCAATACTTCGGCCAGTAGGCTACTGTTGCGTGGAATGACACTATCTGGGGCTTGCGCGCAATACTGTTCAGCTTGTTGTAGTTTCTTTGCCAGCGAGGAGAGGCCGCAACTGGCGGCACCACTTTTCAGGCTGTGGTAGAGCAAACGCGCCTCTTTGGCGGGAAGTTCCTGCTGTTGGAACTGAAGAATAGCCTGCTGAATATCATCGGCAAACTGCTGGACTACGCGAGCATAGATGGCTGTGTCGCCAAGGCGTTCAATTGCAGACATCACATCAATATGTTGAGTTTCACCATATTGCAGCGCAGCCTGAGTCAGGTCCTTCAACTTAGTCTCAGTTTCCGTTTTGTGTTCTTCCGGCGGCGACAGTTGACTGGTGTATTGCAGAATTTTTTCTGCCACTTCGCCAATGTGGAAAGGTTTGGCAATATGATCGTCCATGCCAGCGTTCAGACAAGCGACTTTGTCTTCTGGCATCGCGTTCGCGGTCATGGCCAGAATCGGTAAGTCAGCAAAATGCGGGATCTGACGAATACGGCGCGTGGTTTCATAACCATCCATCCCAGGCATCTGTACATCCATCAGTACCAATGAGAATTCTTGTTGAGTGAGGGCCGCTAGTGCTTCGGTGCCGCTCTCCGCTTCTACAACGGTAGCCCCTTGCTGACTGAGAAGCTCGGTGGCGACCAGACGGTTGGTTGAATTGTCTTCCACCAACAGCAGTTTCAGGCCAAGCAAAGCTTGTGACTGGGCTTTATAACCAAGTTGTTCATCACGTGGCTTATTGCGGTTATTGACCACGTCCAACAGGGTATTTTTCACCATATCAGGCGTTACTGGCTTCACCAGCAGCGCATCAAGCAGTGATTGAGTCTCTTCCAGATGTTCATCCAGCAGCTCACGCCCAAACGCAGTTGCCATCACTACTTGTGGTGTCTTTTTCAACGTGAGTTGGCTGCGCACTGTCTGGGTCAGACTTAACCCATCCATGCCCGGCAGTTTCCAATCAATAAACAGCAGGTCAAACGGCTGAAGGTTCGCATCGGCCTGTTCAATCAGAGGCAAAGCCTGTTCGGCATCCGCCACGGAAGTCACCTTGCAGCCGAACCGCTTGAGCAGATCATCGAAAATCAAACGCGCGGTGTTGTTGTCTTCCACGATCAGAACATTGAGACCATTAGGCAGTGCCGCTGCTGGTTCGGGTAACTTCCACTCTTCAACGCAACCTAAACTGACCGTAAAGCTAAATTCACTACCGACGCCTAGCTGGCTTTTTACCTCGACCGTACCATCCATCAGGCTAACCAGATGCTTCACTATAGACAGACCCAGCCCAGTACCGCCATAGCGACGGCTGATGGACGATTCGGCCTGGCTAAAGCCTTTAAAGATCACGCTTTGCTGCTCGTCCGTCATGCCGATGCCGGTGTCGGTAACGGTGACACGCAAAATGTAGTGATCAGCGGTGTGTTCAACCGTGCTGATGGCGACTTTCACTTCGCCTTCTTCGGTAAACTTAATCGCATTGCCTGCCAGATTGAGCAGGATCTGGCGCAGGCGCAGGCTGTCTCCAACCAAGTACGAAGGCACGTCTTCATCTATTTGATAGATGATCTCCAGATGTTTTTGTTGCAGGTTAGATGAGAGCAGAATGCCGGTTTCGTGCATCAGTTCCGGCAGAGAAAACGGCTGCTGTTCAATTTCCATTTTCCCGGCTTCCACTTTCGAAAAGTCGAGAATGTCATTAAGCAGCACCAGCAGGGACTGCGCGGCATTTTGCGTCTTATTGAGG
>JBKEAL010000205.1:0-6060 GCA_047972195.1 Parachlamydiaceae bacterium | reverse complement strand
GGGTTTGAAGTGATTGAAAAAAGACTGACGGGCAAGTCCTATCTTTCTTTCAAGTGATCGAAAATTAGACCTGAATTGCCCTGGATCGCGTCATCCGTCTTTCCCTAACTTCGCAAATTCTTATTGCAATAACGCAAACCAGGCTTACAGAAAAGATCGCAGCACCGATAACGATCTGTGCAACGTCATAGTTTTTGGTTTTTTCTAAAGCCACCGATTCTATGTCAGCAAACAAAATCACAGCCCCCATGACGGCCATCGAGCCTCCAATTACATAAACATTCAGTTTTGAAATATGTGTTTCTGACTCTGTAATGGTTAAAGATCTATCTCCAATCGGGCTCATGATACTCCTTGGGTAAAATCAATAACCTTAACACGCTTGCGCATTTCAAATCTATGTTGTACTCTTAGATGCCTAAGGAGGCGCAAAATGAGGAAAACATTCCAAGATAAAGCGGCATTGGTCACAGGTGGTTCAAGAGGAATAGGAGCAGCGATAGCTCAACGCCTTGCCAAAGATGGCTGTCATGTGGCGATCAGTTACTCAGGATCCAAAGACAAAGCCCTGGCATTAGTCTCTCAACTAGAAAAAGAAGGCGTTCAGGCAATCGCTGTACAGGCAGATCAAGCCGATTCAGCAGAAATCGAAAAGCTTGTGCAAAAAGTGGTCGAGAAGTTTGGAAAAATCGACATACTCGTTAATAATGCAGGCATCTATATCGGAGGCGCAATTGACGATGCACAACTAGACATTAAAGGGATCTTGCGTCAAATGGCAGTAAACATTGAAGGCGTATTCAAAACAACGCGGGCGGCCATTCCCTTCATGCCGGAAGGTGGACGCATCATCAATATGGGTTCGATTAATGGAGAAAGGATGACAGAATCCGGAGGCGCTGACTATGCCGCTACGAAAGCTGCCTTAATTGGTTACACACGCGGATGGGCGAGAGATCTCGGTCCTAAAAATATCACCGTAAATCTAATACAGCCAGGGCCCATCAACACGGACATGAACCCTGACAACACAGAATTTGCTAATATGGTTAAGAAAAGTGTGGCGCTAGGCCGCTACGGCAAACCGGAAGAGATCGCTGCAGCCGTCGCCTTTCTTGCTAGCCCAGACGCCTCTTACATCACAGGTACAGCTCTCACCGTAGATGGAGGGTTCTTGGCTTAATTTACGTAGCTTTCGGAATCCGTGATTCCAGCTTTGTTGCGGTAGCTTTGCTAATCAGCGCGTCAAAGTGCAGCTGATTGCCGGTGCCCTTCTTTTGATATAAAAGCACGGAATCAGGCCAATCTTTGCTCTGAAGCTTTTGGGTATCACGCTTCGTGAATGAAAGACTCTTTGGGAGCTCAAAATCCATAACTTTCATGCGATTGATCACTGCCTGGATGTGATTTCTGTAATTGGGAAATCCATTTACTTCAGGATTACGCAATTTCTTTGGCACCGTTTTTCTCACAAACCAGCTATTAAAGGCATTTTGCTTAAGCGCGTTTAAACGATGATCGTCAGATCTAACTTGATAGGCATAAGTAAACCACTCTACATCTTCGCGAGAAAGACCGTAAGGGATAGGAATGCGCTCAAATTCATTTTCACCTTCTATCCTTCTCTTTAGCAGCTCTTCTGTTACTCCTACGCTTAATGCATCCACCTGATTCTGAATGGCTTCCATATCGGATGGAAAGTTCTCCGTTTCCTTGTTGAAATTCAACAAGAGCTTGCCCGCTTCCGCAACGCGCGTTCGCATGAAGAGAGCGAATTCCTTCTTATAGCTTTCTTTAGGCTTGAACAACGTTTCAACCCACAATCTTTTGATCTTATGGATCGTCTCTAAGTGTAAAGAAAATAGGGAGTTTTCATAGATCAAGCGGTAGACAGGTTTTTCCCCTTCATAGCCAAAACGGAAAGCTCGGGCAATCGCCTGATCTTCTTGCCCAGGATTGTAGGTACGCGTGGCTGAAATGACCAAATCGGCTTTAGGCAGGTTCAATCCAACACCACCAGCTTCTATCGACAAGATCAACAGACGAGGCTCTGGCTCCTCAGGCTCTTCATTAAACCAGTCAACAATCTTTTGACGGTCTTTAATATCTAAAGAACCTTCATAAAACTTGCTAAAGGGCCCTGCAGCTCGGCGGATCAACTCACCGGGAGCAATGTTATCAACGATCAAAATGCCTTTCTTTTTCTCAACAAATATCTCTCTAAAGCCTTGAGAGTCGAAGAGTGTGCGTAGTATGGACGACTCCTGAATGACTGCATCCGCTTCACCTCTTTCGATTCGAGAAGTAAGATCTAGGAACGCCGGAGATTTTATAGAAAGGTTTTGGTCATCAAATAAAGGATGAGTAAGGATTTTGTTGATCTGTGTCACAAACCCAAACATGCCCAACTGATTTTTTTGAGCAAAATCCAGAGATACTATATCAACCTTTTGTCTCTCAATATCATTAAAGGGAAATCGCGTTACAATGACTGTCGGCACTGGAAACTGGGCTCCATACAGCGTTCTTTCACGCTCTTGCGTCAATGTGATTACCGTTTCACGCTGAACCTCTTTCAATCGGGAATGCTGAACAAACACTTTTACAGCCGTTTCTACATCAAAGGAACCTGGTTTACCAATGTTTGAGACCTGATGGTCAACTAAAGCATAGAATTTTCTTAGCGAATTAAAAGTTGATGCTGGAAATAGTTCTGGGTTCGCAAGTCTAAGCAAAGCCTCAGGCTCTTCCAGGCTGTTTTCTAAAGGCGTTCCTGTTAACAAGACTCTAGCAAAGTTGCGTTCTTTTTGCATCTCGAACAACTTCTTGACTTGCTGATGATGAATCGTGCTTTCGCCATTGATATTCTGTGCTTCGTCGCATGTGATAGAAGCCAGTTGATTAGCTCCTGCACATTCAGACAAAGCCCCTATTTGATGGTACCTCGTTACGACAATTCTACCTTGTTTAAACGGACTATCTTGCTTCTTTTTCCCTGCATTTTCTACTTCAACGATGTTATTTTCGTTAAAAAGAATCAGTCCTGAAAGCTGTTCAGAATCAATCGGAGTCATTTGTTCCACAACTACAAACGTTTTTGCAGATTCTTGAGCGATCTGCTTCACCAACAGGCGTGCTAGATCTCTTTTTAATCCCAACTGGTCTTTGATTTCATGCAATTGTGTGAGGTGCCTATAGAGAACAGGATCATCTGAAAAGCTTTCTATTACTAAATCTCTGGTCTTTGTCAAGAAGTAGCTCAGCTGATGGCCATCTCTCAGTAAATCCAGAGAAGGAAGAAGCGGCAACAGTGAAGATATATCTTGCGAATTCAATACTTGCCTTAACAACTCATGCGCTATTTCCGGATGTCTCTTCCATAACGTTCTCCAGCAGGTAGCCTTAGCATTTGCCAACCCTTTTTGGATATCTTCCAGCGCTTGTGAAACCACGCTTTTAGGCACAACGACCAAATGCGTGCCTTGTGGATTCGCAGCCAGCTGCTGCATCAGCAATTCCACATAGATATACGTCTTTCCTAATCCCATGCTATAGGAAATCAACGGAAAGATATTAGTTGATCGCAACCGCAAATAGCTTTTGACGCCTTCTTTCTGGTAGGGAAAGAGATTGGAGAAAATAAAGGGTTTTGGCTTAGGTGGAAGGTTTCGAAGCTTCTCAATAATGGGAAAATCCACGACTTCATCATCTAAAAACTTTTGGATTCCACCAGCGCTTTTTACCTCTTCAATGGTTTTCTGAATAAGCTCAAATGCCATATTCTTGAAGTATGAGGCGGGATCATCCAGGTCAACCAATGATGGAATCATCTGCTTCTGTTTTTTTGCAGCAGCCCCCGGAATGTAAAGATTTTCTGGGGAAAGCTCTTTTGTAGAACGCTTTCCATTGCCTGAAGCTGGCATCTCAACCAGATCTCTTTCCACAATTCCCACAGTCAATTGTTGAAGGGATGCAACCCCTTTCTGCGAGGGTTCAAAAGCATCCGGAAGAATTTCAGGATCTTCAGGTTCTCCATCGAGTTTCAGTCTTTTAGGCGGCATAGGAGCAGCCTCTAATGCCCGCTTTCGAACCTCGTGTTCTCTATGTTGCGCTTCACTTTCTTGCTGAGCTGCCCTTGGAGACACCTCTCTTCTTACCACTACTTCGCTTTCCTTAGTTTCAGGCACTCCTATCCGCGGCAAAATGACAAGATTTAACCCCTTTTCCTCTTTGATGTACGCCAGCAATCGGTCCATGCCTTCCACAGTCAGCTTGACCATGCGATCGCCTTCTTCATTTCTCTCAAAAGTAGATTCCACATCTACCATCGATTTGATCTTTTGAGTCATCTCGTTAGTTGAATCCTGAGTGACGCCAACCAAGTGATTCCCCATTGTAAAGTGCCCTGTGACAATTTCTGCATGCACGCGATCGTTCTCTTGACGGATCACAAGCAATGGCAATTTTCTGACTTCAGAGCCTGGAAGGCTTGAGCGGATCTCTGCATCGAGCCCCTGCCACGTTGTCAACTGTTTCATCTTTGCAAACTCAAGGCGAATGAAATGGTAAACAGCCCCAAGCACTTCATTCATCTGCCGGTCAGACAACGGCGTCTCCACGAAGCTCAATTCCCTGGTCGCATCTAAATTCTTACCGAAAATTTCAAAGCATATGGCTCGATGTTTGAACCACTGCTCTTCGTTCAATGCCCTTTTAGTAAGGACTGCTTCTGCAACCCTCTCGTAGGCATTCTTCGCGTCATTGCCGCCGATACCCCATCTCATCTGATAGGCAATTTCTACAGCTCCGTTGAGCCGGATTAAGTGATCGGATAGTGCGTCTGCGTTATGATCCAAAGCAGTACTTATGTCTCTAATCATAGACTTTAAACTGATATTCAAATGTTGCTGAGGAGTGGGTTTTAGAGGCCAAACATCTGAAACTGGCGTTTCTGATGAATTAAGGAGAACTCTGTTGTTTATATAATTTTGTAGTCTACTATCAACCTTCATTAGATCCTTTACACTGTCGCCATTTGAATCGGGCCAATCCAGAGCATCAGGATGGGCGTCCAACAATCCTCGCAAATTATATGGATAACTATTGCTTCGATTTTTTTGAGGAGTACTCATCCAATGGACAACTGTCGTGCGGTACGGCTGCTTTTGCTTTCTTGCTTTAGTTAAAGATTTATCCAATCCTTGCAATTTCGGTTTTTCACCTTCACCCGTATCAACTGTGATTAAAGACTTTGGCAATACGTACAAATATCTGATGACAGCAAAAGAAAAGAAAGTTTTTCTATGGGGCGGACATTCCAGGATAAACTGATGGAGTTTTTCGAATCTTGCAGTGCGCACAGAATCCAATTGCTTCTTCACATAGTCCTTAGCAATGGGAATTAACTGATTATCCATCCATTGTTCTAAAAAGCCCATGGCTCCATTTCGGTCAGGATGAGCTTCCAATCCATCGATCGGAAGACTATCAAAAAGTGCATAAGGATTAAGCTTTTCTACACTAAGGGATGCAAATTCATGGAGTTGCAGAATTGCGAACAATGAAGCTCTACTCAGGACAGAATTAACGTTTGAATGATTTATCATCAAACACTTGTAAAATAAGTTAACAGAATGAAGACATTTATTTGATGATCTATTTTTTTCAATCCATTCAATCAAAACTTCAAGTGACCGAGTGACTCCTTTCTCAATTTCCACAACAGCATTAAAAAGAAGATAGTAATAATCTATGTCAGCTCTCATGAATTGATTACAGCTGGCTGAGAATAAGGCCTTTTTCTGTTTCTCATCGACCTGTTCAAAATATTCCAGAAGGTATTTACCTTCTGAGTCTTTCGTAAGAAATAAGTTTAAATCAAAAGGAACAGTCGTAAGTTTATCCAACAGGTGATGTCGAGCGATATAAAAACCAAGAGGAGCCTTATAGTTATCTGGATAATCAATCGATGACAAACGCGGATGTGCAGGATTAGGCGGAGACATGTTGCTAGACCAAATTGATTGATATATCCTAATGATTTCAGGAAAAATATCTTCT
>JBKEAL010000190.1:0-3936 GCA_047972195.1 Parachlamydiaceae bacterium | reverse complement strand
ACTCTGCCTGCTGGGCTTGTTCGTCGGTCAGGCATTGACGCACTAAGTCGCGGACTTTGGCTTTGTGCGCTCGACAGTACTCGGCTAACTGCGGATTATCTTCCCGATACTCAACGGCGGTGTTGATAAAAAAGCAGCCGCGAAACGGATTCAGTTCTGGTACGTCGTTGTGAAACCAGCGATCCAGTGCGGTAAATAATCCTTGCATGGCCTCTAAGCCTGGATGAAAGGATTTAACTTCTCCGCGTAACCAATCAAGAAAGATGGCATCACGATATTGCAATGCTGCCAGCACCAAATCTTCTTTGCTGCTGAAGTGGTGATAGAGCGTTTTCTTAGCAATGCCCGATTGTTTGAGCACTTCGTTAATCCCAATCGCCCGAATACCATATTGATAAAACAGCAGCAGTGCGGTTTGGATCAACTGCTCGCGTTTGTCACTCATGCGTTTCTCCTGTGTCGACAAATTGATGTTGACATAGGTAGACAGACTTGTCTATTTTAAATTGGTAGACAGGTTGGTCTACTAACAAGGAGAAACAGAATGAATCATTTGAAGTCCGCTTTGCTCGCCGGATTCGCGGCAACCTGTGCGATTGGTTTACTTTCTTACGCAGATGCCTGGAGCAGTGCGGGGCTATGGTTAATGGCGCCATTTGGGGCAACAGCAGTTTTGGTTTTTGGTGTGCCGGACAGTCCCTTGGCACAACCAAAGAACGTGATTTTCGGCCACCTGATTACGGCGTCGGTGGGGCTTGCATTTGTGCATTGGCTGCCCGTGGAGCCATGGAGCTTGGCGATTGCCACAGGGCTTGCGATCAGTTTGATGTTAGTGACCAAAACTACGCATCCACCAGCGGGCGCTAATCCGTTGCTGATCATGTTAACCGGGCAAAGTTGGTCATTTCTGGTAACACCGGTTTTGATTGGTGCGTTGGTGATTGTATTGTGTGGCCAGCTAAATCAGCTCTGGAGCAGAAAGTGTCTGTCTGCTCGTCAAAGCAGAGCTTGAACAACATCAGCCACCTGCGTTAATCAAGCAGGTGGCTGATGCTTTGCTCAGTTGTAGGCGCCAGCAGAGTAGTGAAGTTCGTAGCTGTGGCTATAAAGCTCAAGAATGTTACCGAATGGGTCTTCCATGTAAATCATGCGATAAGGCTTTTCACCCGGGTAATAGAATCGTGGTGCGGCCATGCGTTTTTTACCGCCAGCGGCGACGATTTTTTCAGCGAGCCCTTCAATGTCTGGATCTTGTACAGCAAAGTGGAAGATACCTGTTTTCCAGTATTCGAAGTTGTCTTCCGGATTTTGTTGGTTCTTGAATTCAAACAGCTCAATACCAATCCGATCGCCAGTCGACAGATGAGCGATACGAAAACGTTCCCAGCCTGAGCCAAACACGTCGGTACACATTTCGCCGATCGCTGAATCATCTTCAATAATTTCAGTAGGCTGCATAATGACGTACCAGCCCAGCACTTCAGTATAAAATTTTACGGCCGCATCCAGATCGGGCACTGAGATGCCAATGTGAGAGAAAACGCGTGGATAAGTATTAGACATAAAGACCTCGTTTGTTTTGATTTGTGTTTTGGAACAGGCACAGATTAAGCAAAACGTAGATGCGATAAAAATTATCATATATTCTTATTTTGATAATTTATTATTATGGTGAAGCTATGTTGAATCCGAACTGGTTGGCAACCTTCAAAACTCTGATTGAAACGGGCCACTTTACCCAGACCGCCGATAAGCTGTTTATGACCCAGCCAGGGGTGAGTCAGCATGTCAGGAAACTTGAAGAAGCGTGTGGTCATACCCTGATTAAGCGCATCAATAAAACATTTGAGATCACTGAGCAGGGCAAAATGGTGTATGACTACGCCTGCCAACAAGAACAAAATGAACGTAACCTACTGATTAAACTCGGTGAGGATGATCCTTTTTCTGGCCGCTATAAGTTGGCGTGTTCGGGAGCGATGGCGTTGACGTTATATCCGCAGCTTTTGGATATTCAGCATCAACATCCTGGGTTATCGATTGAAGTGGAAGCAGCGCCTAATCTGCGCATCATGCGTCAAATCGAGGATGGAGACGCGGATGTGGGCATTGTGACTTACGTGCCTAATCAAAGCATGTTGCAAGTAGAAGAAATCGGGCAGGAGCCGTTGTTTATTGTGGTGCCCAAAGGGTATGAGCAGCGCTGCCATCGAGCAGAAACGCTGTTGGAACTGGGATTAGTCAGTCACCCTGATGCGGAGCATTACTTGTCACTTTACTTGTCACGCTGTGGTGATGAAGCGCTTCGCAATCTGGATACCGCCCGTCTCAAAGTGAAAAGTTATGTAAATCAAATCAATCAGATACTGATACCTGTTGCGAAAGGGTTGGGGTTTACTTTGTTACCGAAGTCGGCGATCAGTAGCTTTGTTGATCAGAGCAGCATTGCGGTATGGCAGAGCGAAACCCAAGTGTATGAAACCTTATATCTGATACACAAACGTCACCGCGTATTACCTCAGCGCATGGCGTATCTTAATCAGGCATTAAAAACGATGCTATCACCCTGTTTACGTGCAGTGACCTGAGTGTGTCGATGCAATTGATCTTGGGTAGAGGTAGAATGGCACGACGCTGCTATCTGCCCGTATTTCTTAGCCTTTTTGTGCAGATGGCTGCGCATTGAGAGCGTTTAGGACTCAGGTGACGGCTTTCATTGTATTCAGCACAAAAATTTCAACTCTCATCATCTTATGAGCGGCGACCTTGATGGTTGTCCTTGTGGTATTAAAAGAGCGAAACATGTTCGAACGAGCTTCTATCACTAATCTGGCGCAAATTCTGGCGATTGCGGCGGTCGGTTCTCTGGCTGCACAGATTGTTACCTTGCCGCTGACCGGGCTGTTTTTGTCGGCATTTGCGGTGATCCTTCTGCGTAAGCGCTTTCACCATGCGTTGCGTATCCCTAAAACGTTACTGATGTTTATTCAGGTCGTGCTGGGTATCAGCGTTGGCGCGACGATATCAATCGCTGAATTGGCGCATACCATCAGTGTGCCCGTGATTGTTGGCTTGGTGATTTGCTTGATGTTGCAAACGGGATGCAGCTTCTGGTGGCTGCATAAACGTGAAGACTGGAATCCGTTCGAATCGTTATTGGCAGCAGTGCCGGGCGCGATGGCTGCGATACTGGTGATCAGTGAATCAGAAAGCAAGCCGTCACCGAAAGTCGTTTATGCCCACTCAGTGCGCTTAATCATCCTGATTATTCTGGCTGGTATTGTCTCCAGTAATGCTGCGGAAGTGGTGAAAGAGAGTATAACGCTGGATCTAGAGCAGTGGAGTGTGCTGGCTGGAATCGTCGCCATCAGTATGGTGAGCGGCAAGTTATCGGTACGATTCGGTATCCCGGCGCCTTACATGATCGCTTCGTTAGTCATTGCCGCTGCGTGTAACGGGATTATGGCGCCAGTTTCCATTGCGGTGCCCGTATGGTTGGTGCTCTTTTCCACCTCTTTATTGGGCGTATTGATTGGTGCCAGATTGGCCGAGACTACACTGCGTGAAGCCGTTTCCTATTCAAAAGCGGGGGTGATGGTCACCATCATTGGGATGTCGGTTGCGATTGTAACTTCCTATATCGCCTCTCTTTTACTCGGAATGCCTTGGATGGTCATGCTGCTGTCTTGGGTTCCGGGCAGTGTCGAAGCGATGACCGCGGTAGCCCTACTGCTGGGTTTAGAACCCGCGTTTGTGATGGTTAACCACGCTATTCGCTTGCTGTTGCTTTATACGTTGCCCGCATTGTTGAAAAACAAACTGGAAGCGCTGCGTCACAGTGAAAGCTGAGAGAAAAGCAAAAAGCCACCTGAAGGTGGCTTTTTTAATCAAGGCTTGAACAGAACGAAAGTTAAATCACGGCTTTAAGGGCAGGCT
>JBKEAL010000152.1:0-3832 GCA_047972195.1 Parachlamydiaceae bacterium | reverse complement strand
GAATGGTATGGTTTGGGGCTTCAGGCGCACATCGATTCTTTGAAAATGAGCTATGCAAGAGGTTCTGTCGACGCTAAACCCAATGGGCTTAAAGTGGCGTGCATCGGAGCTGGTGTAGCTTCTCTCACTTGTGCCCATGACTTGCTTAGATTGGGTTATGAGGTCGAAGTTTTTGAAATGATGAAAATGCCCGGTGGTATGCTTACCTATGGCGTTCCTTCCTACCGTTTGAAAAATCAAGTCGCAATCAACGAGTGCGGAGCGATCGAGCATCTCGGAGCCAAAGTCCACTATGAAACGAAAGTGGGTCGGGATATTACCTTAAACGAACTTCAATCGAAATTCGATGCGATCTTTTTTGGCGTTGGATTATGGAAATCCAGAGATTTGCCAATCCCAGGAGCTTCTGAACCGGATGTGATCCGCGGGATTGAGTATCTTCGCGCTCGTTGTGCTGAAGAAACGTGGAAGATCGGAAAAAACGTCGTGGTTGTCGGAGGCGGAAACGTGGCCTTTGACGTGGCCAGAACGTCTGTGAGGAATGGAGCTGAAAAGGTCATTATGGTGTGCCTTGAAGCTAGAGATGAACAGACGGCGGATGAATTTGAGATCGAGGACGGCATCGAAGAGGGCATCCAAATTTTCAATCGCGTCGGCCCGCAATCGATTGAACGGGACGCTGAAGGAAAGATCACCGGGATCAAAATGCAGGAGATCTCTTCTCTGTTCGACTACTCAGGAAAGTTCGCTCCCCAATTTATTCCCGGCACAGAATTTGTGATTCCTTGCGACACGGTCGCTTTGGCAATTGGTCAGGGCATGGATATGAGCGTGTTCAATGGTTGGGATAAGAAAAAAGATCTCGTATTAGATCGAGGTGTGATTAAAACGGAACGAGGTACCTGCAGAACTTCCGTGCCCCGTGTATATGCGGGAGGCGATGCCGCCTTTGGTCCTGCGCTCTTTATTACGGCGATCCGGCATGGCCAAGAGGCAGCTCGTTCGATCGATGAGGATTTGAGAGGAGTGAAGCCGTATCAAGAATTTGTGGCGGAATGGAGCGAAGTGTCGCCGATTAGAGATAAGACCTATCTGCGCACGAAATGGGCGCTGCCTAGCATGCAGCCCGCAGCGATCCGCATCCACAATGAAAACATGGTGGAAAACAATTATACACCGGAAGAGGCGCATGAGCAGGCTAACCGTTGTTTACAATGCCATATCAATCCTGTTTTTGATGGGACTCTCTGTATCAAGTGCAACGGTTGCGTCGATGTGTGCCCTTGCAACTGCTTGAAACAGGTGCCGATCAGCAACTTAAACCTCGATTATGAAACCGGGAACATCCGTCAGGCTGTCGATAACTTTTACGGCGTCGATTCTAGTTCGATGAAGGATGAAGAGCTTGAGACGATGGGGACTGCAATGCTTAAAGATGAAGATCTCTGTATCCGTTGCGGTCTCTGTGCTGAAAAATGTCCGACTCAAGCAGTGACGATGGATGCAATGAATTACTCCTTCAGGTGGTTAGGATGATCTGGTACATTGCAAGTTCGATGTTTATGGGGCTATCCGGATTGATGATTTATTTGTACTACATGAAAAAGGGGCAATTTGATGACCCTGAGGATGTAAAATATCAATTGTTTCGCGATGAAGAATAAGGTATAAACTTTTTTACATATGCCAAAATACCGTAACTCACTACACGTCGATAAAGACGATAAAGATCCGCTGATCACGCGCCGCTCCTTCCTGGCGATGATGGGCGTTGGAGCCTGTTTATTAGGCGCAGGCCAACTGGTCAATGCTTCCTTTTTAGGGTTTCTTTACCCCAATGCTATGAAAGTGCCTCCTTCGATTTTTTCTATCGGCAGACCGGAGGAAATTTTGGCATTGGAAGGGAAAGTATTCAATCCGAAGCAGAAAGTCTTTATTGAAACCAATGCGGGTAAAGTGCGTGTCCAGACGGCTGTCTGCACGCATCTTGGCTGTACAGTAAATATGGTGGATACAGGGTATGCTTGTCCTTGCCATGGCTCTACATATGACAAGCATGGCTTGAACACGGGCGGACCCGCCCCACTCCCTCTCGTCTATTACCATGTATTCAAGGGGGCTTCGGGAGAAATCATGGTGGATAAATCGCAAACGACGCTGGACTGGGAAGCGGCGTGGTATTCCCCTACGGTATAGAAATATGGCAGTATTTAAAGGAAAACCGAAAGAAAGTTATCTGACGCATCTGAAGAACCTGCCTTCAACCTTTGTGCGGTCAATTTTCCGCCACAATTATCCAAATAACGACGTCGATCGATCAGAGATCGTTTTTAAAAACTTCTTCCTCCACTTTCATCCGGTCAAATGCCATAAACATTCCCTGGATCCCTTTTATACTTTAGGATTGGGAACGATTACCGTAAGCCTTTTCCTCATTCTCGTGTTCACGGGAATTGTATTAATGTTCTATTACATTCCTGCTGAAGACCGCGCTTACGACATCATGAAAGATTGGCAGGATACGACGCCCTTTGCGATGATGTACCGCAACATGCACCGCTGGGGTGCGCACTTGATGGTGCTCTTTGTTTTCCTGCACATGTCCAGAGTGTTTTATACAGGCAGCTACAAAGGCACGCGAAAGTTCAACTGGGTCATTGGGGTCATCCTGATGGTGCTAACCCTGCTCCTCTCCTTTACCGGCTACCTTCTGCCTTGGGACCAGTTGGCCTTTTGGGCGATCACGGTCGGTTCAAACATTGCAGGTTACGTTCCTAACCTTCCAGGCTTTGAATACAACATCAACAAAGTGATGCTATTGGCTTCTACAGCAGTTGGACAAGATGCATTGATCCGCTTCTATGTGCTGCATGTGGCCTTTCTTCCATTAATTACAGGCGTTTTGATCGGAGTCCACTTTTGGCGGATTAGAAAAGATGGCGGGCTGTCCGGACCTCCGGATCCCGTTCGCCCGGATCCTTATCGCGTTGTGCAGCGTTCCGATACCAAAGAAAGCTTTGCGCCCGGCGTGAGAAGGACTTATGGATTGATGGAGTTAGTGAGAGGCACTTCGCCTACTGTAGATAAAGGTCCTTACAATTACGTATTCACTTGGCCGCACCTGCTCAGAGCAGAGATGGTCGCGTTTTTCTTTACACTCTGCCTTGTGCTGCTTTTGTCATTCATCGACGCCCCACTTGAAGAGCCTGCAAATCCCAGCAAGCCGCCTAACCCTTCTAAAGCGCCGTGGTACTTCCTCGGACTCCAGGAGATGGTTTCTTATAGCGCCTTTTGGGGCGGTGTCGGCATGCCTGCCATGATCATTGTCGGATTGATGCTGATCCCTTATCTCGATCGAAATCCAAAGGGTGAAGGCGTCTGGTTCCATAAAAGTCGCTACCTCGCTATCTTCTTTTATACGACATTTATGACCTGGCAAGGGATCTTGATCATCATAGGAACCTATTTCAGAGGGGCGAACTGGGGTTGGGTATGGCCATGGACAGAAAACTTTGCGAGGCATTAAACGGTGAAATCAGATAGCAAATACCAGCTTGTTCTGATCGGTTTAGGTTTGTTAGCATCTCTCATCTTTGGAGTCTTCTTTTTAAGGGAGCTGTTTCCGGAATATAAGCTGTACCAAAACGCCTATGTTGAGCTTGAAGAGTTTCGTTCACAGTGGACCAATCAGCCTCCGGCGCCATTTCAGGTGGGTGTTAAGCAGATCGTACTGGAGCGAGAAGATAAAGGACCAGTCACGATCGACCGTTGTACTACCTGCCACGTTGCCCTTCAAATTGAAGCTTATTCAAAAACCCGCATAGCAAAAGAT
>JBKEAL010000123.1:0-1493 GCA_047972195.1 Parachlamydiaceae bacterium | reverse complement strand
CTTTGTGTTTCAATTATTTTAGAAAAGAATATGAAACACAAAGCCGCAAAGGCACAAAGAAAGACAGAATGAAAATGGCATTTCATTTAGTTCTCTTTGCGATAAATAATCTCACAAGTATCCTTAAAAGCTATTTTTCCCACCTATTGGTATAGGCTAAGGGCAAGGGCAATTATTTAAAGTGAAAGGCGCGATGAAGCTTGGCGTTTTTGAATTGCGCTTTAAGCGCTCCGGATACATTTGCCAGGGTTAATTTCTGACTCTGGTCTAACTGTTCTCTTCTCAATTTTAACAGGAAGCCAAAGCCCATATTGCTGATGGAAGTGCAATATTTGAGATCAACGGTGCAGTTCTTTCCAAAGAGCACTGAGTCCAAGCCAAGGGAACGGAAATTGGGGTCCTCATTGCAATAGAGATTCCCAAAGATGTTGAGAATGGTTTCATTGGGAAGCTGGTAAAGCGAGACGAAATCGCGCTCTTTTTGTAGCGAAAAGAGGGAGCCATTTTGCAGCCGGTCGATCAGATGAGCAGGAGAACGGAGTGAATATTGTCCGAAATAGTCCCAAGCTCCATGCAGTTTGAGGAAGGCGCGCAATTCGGAGCTGATCCACAACAAGAATAGTTTTTTGCTACGGCGTTCAATTTCTTGCGCCGCTTGAAACAGTAGTGAGAGGCCTGCAAGATCAATGTGACGCACTTTGGATAGATCTAAAACGATATGATCATGCTCCAAAGCCTCTTCCAGCCAATCGGGTTTCTTAGACCAGGTGGCGCGGTTGACTAGCGAAGGAAAGGGGATAACTGAAAGGGAATCGTTTTTAGAAAGGAATAGAAGACGTCGATTTTTGGAGCCATTAAAATGTCTGAAGATCAGGTCGTAGAGTATGCGGTTAACTGTATTGTAGAGAAAAAGAAGGGGAAACCATACGACAAAGTGCAGGAACGTAGATGCTTTTCGTTTGAGGCTGGACCACCCCAAGGAGCTTTCTTTTACTCCTAAATACCTTTCAAACGCCCCTCCGACGCCAAAAGAGAGAGGAACTTTCAATCGATTGAAGATTCGTCCAAACCAGAGATCTTGTTTTGGATGGCCAAGTTGAATCAGCAATACATCCGGTTTAGCTTTATTGATGGCATTGATAATATTTGGATCTTGCTCAATCGATTCTTCAAGAGCTAATCCTTTGGTGGCTATTTGTGGGGCGGTGCATCCACAAATTTTTAAGTTTGGATGCTCTTGGATCAGTTTTTCGGAGATTTTTTTACAGGTGTCGGGGTTGCCGCCGAGAAGATACACTTTTTTTCCGGTCCTTGCGCAAAACTGAATAGCTTGTTGAAAGAGTTGGTCGGAACTGGTCTGCACTGCGGGATTGCCGAGCAGTAGAGCACACCTTTGTAAAAATGAACTATCCAGTCCCACATAATCGCTTGAACGAATGAGTTGGATCACATCCGGAGCTTTTGACTTGAAGGGCCACCAGGTTGCCTGCGAG
>JBKEAL010000120.1:0-12581 GCA_047972195.1 Parachlamydiaceae bacterium | reverse complement strand
AATTTCATATATAAAAATTTACCACAGAGCGCGCAGAGGTCACAGAGAGGGTTTGTTGAACTTATTGTGTTTGTCGCAGCATTTGTTGTGCTAAAAAGCGGTGTCATGCGGTAATTTGGCGGTATGGAAAACTTCAAGAGGGCCTCTTCTTATAAAGCTTTGGAAGCGTTGGCGACGGCGGCGCCGGATCTATCTGCGGAAGGTGTATTGAGTGCGCAGAGGGTGCGGGAGTATGCGGCAGAAGCGTGCGGGTACAAATTGCTCTATGCGACGGAGCGAGTTTCGGATGAGATCCTTGAGAAGTTGAAGGAGCTTGCGGAGGAGCGCAAGGTGTTTTCCATGATGGAGAAGATGCAGGCGGGTGATGTGATCAACTGCATTGAGGGTTATGCATCTGAAAACCGCGCTGTACTTCACACTTCCTTGAGAGACTTTTTTGACGCTCCGCAGACGGCTAAGGCGGCAAAAGAAGCTACGGAGATGGCTTTGCATGAGGTCAATCGGTTAAAGCTGTTTTTGGACGACTTAAGTTCAAGTTTTCAAACGCTGATCATCATTGGAATCGGAGGGTCGGAGCTCGGCCCTAAGGCGTTGTATCTGGCGCTGGAATCGTATAAAAAGCCTGATCGCGATGTGCGTTTTGTGGGAAATATAGATCCTGACGATATGCAGAAAGCGCTTCATGGGTTGGATCTTGCTAAGACGTTGGTGTGCGTTGTTTCAAAAAGCGGAAAAACGCAAGAGACCTGTGTTAACGAAGAATTTGCCAGATCCTATTTCCTGATGAAAGGCTTGGTTCCTGCCGATCACTTCATTGCGATCACAGGCGAGGGGAGCCCATTGGATGATCCTCAAAAGTATCTGGCTGTCTTTCACATGTGGGACTGGATCGGAGGAAGATATTCGGCCACTTCCTGCATTGGCGGTTTGATCATCGGTTTTGCCTGTGGTTTTGATGTTTACTGGGAGCTATTGAAAGGTGCGCATGAAATGGACGCGCACGCTCTTTCCGAACGCAATCCGTTAAAAAATCTACCTCTGCTTGCGGCGCTTTTGGGGATCTGGAACCACAATTTCTTAAATATTCAAACCACTGCAGTCATTCCCTACAGCCAAGCTTTATGGCGCTTTACAGCGCACTTGCAGCAGCTCGACATGGAATCGAACGGAAAACAGAACGACCGCCAAGGGCAATTTATTGACTTCGCAACTGGGCCCATCGTGTGGGGTGAGGCGGGAACCAATGCGCAGCATTCGTTTTTTCAATTGATCCATCAAGGACGTGCTCCTATCGCACTGGAATTTATTGGATATGCAGCAAGCCAACTCGACAACGACTTTGTTCAAGAGGGCACGTCATCTCAGCAGAAACTTTTGGCCAATCTCTTGGCTCAGGTGATCGCATTAGCCACAGGATTGAATAGCGATAATCCCAACCGTCAGTTCTTTGGAAATCGTCCCTCATTCCTTCTGTTTGGAAGACAGCTCACGGCAAAAACCTTAGGTGCGCTCTTGGCATTTTATGAGCACAAAGTGGCTTTCCAGGGATTTATTTGGAACATCAACTCATTTGATCAGGAAGGGGTGCAGTTGGGCAAAGTGTTGGCAGGACGAATTCTGGACAGATTCAACAACCAAAACAGCTTTCCTTTAGCTGACGCCTACATTCAAGAATTAGATTTATGATTCCTTATGCTATTCCTAAACGCGCCCGAGCTTGCACTGAGTGCAAGAAAAAATTCCTTCATGGAGACACCTGCTCTTCAGAATTATATCTTGAAGAGAAAGGATGGGTACGCAAAGACATATGCAGCCACTGCCCCACAGGCGGGGGTCAAGCGCGCTTTTTAATTAAAATCGAAGAGAAGCAGGAAGTTGAAAAGGGTGACCCTTCAAATTTATACGACTTATGGCAAGAGTGTATTGATGAAAAAAAGAATGCAATGGCCTATCTTCTGGGGCATTCTCTTGCCAGGCAGAAGCTCTTGTTATTGAAGAAAGAACCCTATGTACACGAAGGAAAACGAGGCGTTCTTTTCCAGCATTTGGATTCTGAACTTTTGCAATTTTTAGAAGCACCACAATCTCTTCAGGAGCTCTCTTTAGCACGGGAAGAGCTTAAAAAACTGTGCCTTGAATCATGAATGCAGAGCTTCATTTAAATGATTTTCTTGACTACATCTCCTCAGAAAAAGGGCTCTCAGAGAACACCAGAAAGGCATATCAACGAGACATCACCGCATTTCTTGCTTTTTTGCAACAAAATGGCGCAGCTTTGGATGATGTGACAGAGCCAATTCTTTCTAATTTTCTTGAATACTTACAAGGAAAGAAATTCGCCCCGGCTAGCTGCGGGCGCACTTTAATTGCCTTAAAAGTCTTCTTCCGCTTCCTAAAGCGAGAAGGAGTGTTGGATGAAAATCCGGCTTATTATCTCTCTTCTCCAAAGTTGTGGCAGATGTTGCCTGAAGTTTTAAGTGAAGAGGAGGCTAAGGCTTTGCTAGATGCTCCTGACCGCTCGTCAAAAGAGGGTGCGCGCGATGCAGCCATCTTGGAACTTCTCTACAGTTCGGGCATGCGCGTATCGGAGTTGTGCGGATTGAAGCTTAAAGATGTCGAAGACACCTTTATCAAGGTGTTTGGAAAAGGAAGCAAAGAACGCCTTGTGCCGATTGGCGAACCTGCCATCAAAGCTTTAGATCACTACTTGGGGCAGTGGAGAGGGGATGATGAGGCAGTATTTCTGTTTGTCACTCAACAAAGCAAACCGATCAACAGACAGAACGTTTGGAGCCTGGTGCGCTCTTATGCAAAAGCTGCCGGCCTTCACAAGCTGGTTACCCCTCATACGTTGCGTCACACTTATGCAACTCATATGTTGAACCACGGCGCTGATCTACGGATCATTCAGGAGTTGCTTGGTCATGCAAGCATCTCAAGCACTGAACGCTATACTCACTTAAGCAAGAAACATCTTACGGAGGCGTTTCAGCGTTGTCATCCGCGTCCTTGAACTATACTCCTCTTAGAACCTGTTGAATGGCCACTTGATGGATCGCATTCAATGCGTTCTGATTATGGATTCCAAAATTCTGGATATGTTTTAACGTCTCTCTTCCATTTTGTAAGGCGCAGAGGAGAGCAAGTTGTACTTTGTCAGCTTCATTATGAATGGCGAAATTTTTGAAGTATTTGGCTGTACCATGGGCATTTTGCTTAGCGCAGATCTCAGCTAATTTTATTCTGGACTCTTCCGATTTGATTCTAAGGTTATGGAAATATTTTGCTGTATTGTAACCATCGTGGTTTGCGAAAAGTTCAGCCAACTTTGTCCTTATATCTTGACCTTTGATTTTAAATTTGTGGAAGAATTCAGTGCCAATATTCAGATAATTGATTTCAAATAATTTGATTAAGGCAGCCTGGGAATGAATTTCAAAGTTCGGGATGTTTTCTGCCGAGGTAGGGTTCTGAAGAAGACAGAGCTTCGCGATTTTGATTCTATCTGTTTCTTTTTCAATTCTAAGGCCTTTGATCCATTTCGAAGTTTCAAGGCCATCAAGCTTTGCGGCAATCTTGGCAAGTTTTACAATGGATGATTGGCTTTTAATGCCAAGCTTGTGGAAATCGCGTAGTGTACTCCGCAGGTTTTGCGCAAGATTCAATTTAGCAACTTTAACTCTTTCTGCCTGATCTTCGATTTCATTTAGGTCTAAACAGATCTCTTGTGCCGGACAAATTAAAAGATCAACGAGAGGAGCTGGACGAAATTCTTCGGAGCGATGAGGAAATAACCATACGACATTCGGTAGGACTCTAATGGAATCAATATTATGGCTATTTCCTGCGATATGAGAGGTTGGAGAAGTCATGTCGACCAAAAGCAATCCAAAAAACAGAAGCGCCCTCCATGCTACGGAGCTTATTTTGTTTGTTAAACAGGATTCACGGATGTTTAGAGAGTTTGTGGGCTGAAATTTATGTGCATTGATTGCAGCTATCATGTTTTCCGGTTTTCAGCGAAACGCATTCCCAGGTAAGCGCCTGTGAAGAAGGCTGCAGGATAAGTAATTACGGCGAAGCCAACAATGGTTAAGACGACGCTGACACCGACCATTTCCCATGGCCTTTGCAACCAAAGGGCTTTGATGCGATCGACGGCTTTGCGTATATGAGGTTGCAAAGCAATTCCTACTAGAAATCCCGCGATCATGAAAGGGTAGTGTAGAATCAAAAGTCCAACGGTCGCAAGAGCGATGAATGCCACTTTAAGTACTTTTAAAACGAGTTGCTTGTTGATTTTGCGATGGCGAGGAGGTTGGATAGGCTGTGCAGGGATAGCTGCCGAGTGGATTCGTCTAGTCATGAGGACATAATGTTAAACTCATCGATTATTTTCAAGCTCCATCCTTAAAGAGGGATTGTCTAATTTTCAGAACATCTTTATGGTGGCAGATGTTTGTCATTGGAGGAGCTATGCCAAGTTGCTGTGGAGTGGGTAGGGATTATGAATACATAACGGATGACTTTTATGCTCCGTCAAAGAGCTCGGTATGCTGTGGTAGGTCTTATCAATGGCTGAAGGGGAATGGGACGATTACACAGATTGCATTTTTAGCTTTAGCTATGGCGGCAGCAGGAGTTACAGCCTATTTAAAATACAGTCCCCGCATCGATGCCGCTCATGGTGACAATGATGATTATATAGTCCCCTTGGGTATATTTTTAGGCGTATGGGGGCTGATCTCGTTCTGTTCAGAAGGATATATTTGCTGCACTCCTACTAAAGTTGTGCGTAGAGTGCCCAACCCTTGCACTTTGACATTTGGCTGCGTTGTCGTGTCTGCTATTGTATTAAAAGTGCAACTGGGGATAGCGGAGGATATGATCCTAAGCTATCAAACGAATCATACGCGTGTTACAGAAGCTAAAACTTCACTCATATCCGGATGCCGCCAAGCCATTGTTGCTGATCCGATGGCATTTACCAATGAATCGTGTGATATTTGCGGTAGTAATTTCTTTACCTGGGGTTCCACATGGGCCTCTTGGATGAATATGCCAGGTGATGAGGTTTCTCAGCTTTATCGGATTCCGGTTGCTGATGATCTCTGCTTTTATCAAAATATTCCATACGACAACTATTATTGGGGTATATTTCACAATGTCTTTGCAAATGTTTCTTATAAACCCCAGGATTATCCCTGTGGGAATATGGACCTAAACGTAGAAAATGACACTGTCGATGAAATTTACGCTGTATTCAATTATCTTCTCCAACGCGATTGGCACCCTCCCATGATTTTAAATGTGACTGACGTCAATCAATCTCAGGGAAATTTAATCGGATGTAAGCACTTAGACGGATTTGTCTATATAAAGTACCCGCTTTCTTTCCTCTGCAATCAGACCAGAAGGCAAATTCCCGCCTATCCTATGGAAATGCCGTGCCAAACGCCCCATTCTACAGCCTATTTCAATCAACTAAGCAGAGAGTTTAAAAATATCACTTCTTCTGCCATTCAAAGACCTAAAAAGGCATATGAAGTGAAGAATCATGCATCTCTTCTCGGTTGGGTCATCGCCATGATTGCGAGTGGAACTGCAGCCGCTGCGTACGGAGGAGGCTCGCATTACTGTGCTGAAAAAGATCGAAAAGAAAGCGCGTTATTGATCAGTCATATTGAATATTAAGGTAGATAAGAATTTAACCATCCTCATCCTCGTCTTCATACTCATCTTTAGTTTCAGGGAGGAATCCGCCGGCCTGCATCTGCCACATTTGGGCGTAGCGGCCGTTGTGCAGGAGAAGCTCTTCATGAGAGCCTTCCTCAAGGACTTCTCCATTTTCAAAGACGAGAATGCGATCGAGATGGGCAATGGTGGATAGCCTGTGGGCGATGACAATGGCTGTTTTGCCTTGCATGAGGTCTTCCAGCCCATCCTGGATCATCTTTTCTGTTAAGGTGTCCAGGGCGCTTGTCGCTTCGTCCAAGATGATGATTGGGGCGTTTTTTAGTATGGCACGTGCGATGGCGATGCGCTGTCTCTGCCCTCCCGATAGCTTTAAGCCTCTTTCGCCGACGAGAGTGTTGTAGCCTTCGGGAAGTTTTGCGATGAATTCGTCACAGTGTGCTCTTTTGGAAGCTTCGATTAGCTCCTCTTCAGTAGCGTCTAAGTTGCCGTAGCGGATATTTTCTTTGAGCGTGCGATGGAACAGCACCGGCTCTTGCGGGATCATGGCAATTGAGTTGTGCAGTGAGTCCAAGGTAACTTTTGCGATGTTTTGGCCATCAATGAGGATTTCGCCCTGTTCGACGTCATAATGTCGTAGGATGAGGTTAATGAAGGAGGTTTTTCCTGAGCCGGAAAAGCCTACAAGGCCCACTTTCTCTCCCGGTGCAATCACAAGGGATTTGTCCTTAAAGAGGGCGTGGCCGGGATGGTAGTGGAACGTGACTTTGTCGAAGGCGATCTCACCTTGAGTGGCATCCAGTTTTTTTGCATCTGTAGCGTCTACAATCTCGTGCGGTTGCTGCACTAAGCTCAAAGATTGTCTGGCAACCCCGGTTTCTTTAAAAAAGTTTGGCAGTTCAATGCCTGCAAACCATGTCATCATCATGATGTTAGCGCTGCCGTTGAGGATGTACACCACTTCACCGTTAGTGATTAAGCTGTTTTCCCAGTAATAGAGCGTGAGTCCTACCAGCGTTAAACCTGGGATCAGCAAAGAAAATACGCCTAGTGGAATCTTCACAAGTTCTACAAACCAGAGAGAGTATTGATGCTTTTTTTGTTCAATCTCTTGGTACTTCTTTATGTAAGCAAGCTCATAGTTATATCTGGAGAACAGTTTGGTGTTGAGATAATTGGAAAGGCTGTCGACAATCTTCCCGGCAAGCTGGCTTCTTGCTTCAGCGTGGACGTGAGAGAGATCGTCGCACTTTTTTGCGTAGTAGAGGCAGATTCCTAAATGGATGGTGATCCAGGTGAGTAGGATCAAGCCAAAAAGTGGTTGGATCGAAGTGAACAGGGCGATGGAGACGAATACTGCGGCAGCAACGGGAAGAAATAGGAGAAGGACTAACTGTAAAAGGCGTGTGATGCAAGGAGGCAGATCGTTGATTTTATTGGAGAGATTGCCGGCAAAATGGTTGCTGAAGTATTTATAAGAGTGTTTTTGAACATAATCAAACAGATTTAGTCGAATGTCAGCTTCCATTTTGGGCAGAGTGACTGCCCATAGAAACCCTCCCGCGCGAAATAGCAGTTCGACGGTGAACCAGAGCCCAATCCCTGCAAAGATGAGGGGAGTCAGGACTGTAAAAATTACAGAACGATCCCCCATGTAGTTGGTTAAGGTGTCGATCAGCATCATGTTCCAGTAGGGCCATAGGGTGTGGTCCAGTGTCCACGCAAATGCACACAGCTGAATCAGAATGAAAAGAGTTTTTTGCTCTTTCAGGTAGTGCCAGACCAGGGATTTGACGGTTTTAATCTTTTCCATAGTTATTCAATGGTTACCAGCACGTGGCCCCTTGAATCAAAAGTGACGTGGTTATATTGAAATTGTTCCACACCTAATCTTGCCTTCAATTTCTTTGTGATTTCTTTTAGTTCTCTTTTTTGTCGAACGGCGGGAGGCGTCGAATCGCCTGCGGATGGCTTAGGTGATGGTGGAGCGGCGCTATTGTCAGCATTCGTTTCTTGAAGTATGGGACTTGAGCCGGGAGTTGATCCTGAACTTGAAGAGGTGCTGGTAAAAGATTCTTTTCCTGAGACTGATGTAGATGAGGAAAGAGAGTCTTCCAAAGTTTTTATCCGTCGCTTTCTCAATGTTTCTTCGGACATGGAATAGGAACTACTGGAGGAGGAGGCGATGTTCCGTGCGATTTCACTACCCTTTTTGAGAAGTTTTTTGATTTCACTTTTATCGTTAAGTTGTTCACCTAGACAGCCAGTCCATCGGCTACTAATTTCTGGAGTTTCACTGGCTGCTAATTGGCGGGTGCATTTTGACAATTTCTCGTCTTCTTCCTCTGTACCGCATTCTAGGAACTCTCTAATGGTTTCTAACGTCTGTTCTTTTGATGCGAGGACTTTCAATTCGGTTTCCAAAGGTGCGATCATTCGGTCTCGTTTCTTATTTCCACAACCGACAATGGCCTCTGCAATGATGTAAATAATCCCAACGACAAAAACGATGGTTCCTACCAATATAGTGGCTTGAGAGTTCGAACACTGATCGCTATTGTCATTTACATTGACAATTTCGTAGATGTTTTGGCTAACGAGAATTCCCACTCCTGAAACGGCTGTGACGGACTTAAAGCGGTCCCAGTATTTGATGGGAATGTGAAAAAATTTGAGTTCGTTATTGAGATTTGTCAACTCCTGTTTTTGTAGTTCTATGCTATTGTGAAGCGTTTTTATTTTTTCGGAGGCTTTGTTCGGTTTTTTTGGAGCTCGTAATGGTAAACTCCTGCTTACAATCGACACCATATGAATCTCCTTCGTGTAAATCCACTATACAATATTATTTAATCGGTGTCACCGTATTGGAACAAAGTCCCGCTTGATTTACAATGCATGCATGACAATTTACTCGAGATACAGCCGCATCTTAGGACTGGTAGGTAACGTCCTTGAACATCAAGATCGGGCGCTTTTGTCCTTTTCTGCCCCTTTTATCGCAGGGTATTTTTTTTCTGATGCAGATCCTGTAACAGCTGTGATCGATGTTTATGGCGTACTAGTTCTTAGTTTATGGATGCGGCCGTTAGGAGCTCTCTTTTTTGGATGGTTTGGCGATCATATTGGCCGTAAGGCTGGGTTGCTTTTAAGTTTGTTTGGAATGTCACTAAGTACGTTCATGATCGTTGTTTTGCCCTCCTATGCAGACATCGGCTACTGGTCTCCGATAGGGCTTTTTGTGATCCGCTCTATGCAAAACTTCTTTGGTTCCGGTGAAGTGGTCAGCGCCGGTGTGTATGTCATGGAGCACACTCCAAGTAAAAAACACAGTCTGATTTCTTCGATTTTTGAAGCGTCGACCATGCTTGGAGTTGTTTTAGCCTCCGCTTTAACAACGATCTGGGCTTATTTTGGTTTATTGGAATCTTCCTGGCAGTCGCTTTTTCTATTTTCGAGCATTCTTGGGTTTATCCTATTGCTATTTAGATTCTTATGTAAAGAAAGCCCTGAATTTGCTCCACCGGAGGAGAAGCAGTTCTACTTGAAAGAACTGTGGAGTGAAAAATCCACTCTTCTTTCAGTGGCATTGGTTACAGGGTTTTCCTACGCAACCTACCTATTGTCCATTCGTCTGATGAACGCCTATCTCAAGGTGACCACTTTATTAAGTGCTTGGGAATTGACAAGCATTAACACCTATTTAAGCGTTGCGGATATGCTTTTGCTTCCTGTTTTTGGTTTGATGGCTTATAGGCTATCCTCCTCCTATCTGATGATCTACTCCTCTCTTTTAACCGGTGTTTTAGCTCTGCCCCTTTTCTGGATGTTAACCCAAACGAAAAGCGTTTTAGCCATCATTACAGTGCGAGTGACGATCATGGTGCTAGGTATTATCTTTACAGCACCTTATCGCGTCTGGATGCAAAACCTTGTAATCGCTAGAAAGCGCTGCACCGTTTTAAGCTTTGGGGCAGCCCTTGGTCATCTTGCTTCGGAAGGGCCTTTGACCATGCTATCGCTTGTCTTCGTTCAGTTTGGAAACGAGTGGATGCCCGGATTGCTTTTAAGCGTTCTCGGTTTTTGTTCGGCTTATGTCATTTGGATGACAACTCGACCCTCTCTAAGGAGTACTCCACAGCAAGCAGTTCAGGTTCTTCCTTAATTCTGTAAATTTCCGTCGTTTTTCTAAATTGAAATTCAGCTGGATCCTGTTTGCTTCTTATCTTGCATTCAAACGTGATCTTTAGCACTTCCCCATGACTTGTCATAGAAATGTATAGGAAGGGGACATGGACGATCTCCAGTTCTTCCTGATTTGAGGTTTTGATGAGCCGCTTTTTCTTCGAAGCCTTTTCTATCACTTGGTTGCACTCAAAAGCTTCCGCTAAAGCCGTTTGAAAGCAGGCAAAATTAAGGAACAATTCCTGTTCATATTGAGTCAGTCCAAGTTCTATTGTCATTAAATTGAATTGTTTAAGCTTCTCATTACTCAGGAGTATATTATCTTCGGAAAGAGTGTGGATCATGATGTAAAGATGCTCAGTCAGATGGATGTCGATCGGCTGGCTCCCTATACGTATGTTTTTGATGATTTTGTCGCCTGACAAAGCCATTTGTTTCATATTTTTCATTTTGGAGGCTTTACCTTTGACTTTTTGGAAAAGTGTGCGTGTTTTATTGACAAGCGAAGCTGAGAATCCCGGTTCAAGCAGTGGTCCTTCTATGTAGACGACGGAATTTGTACGTGAATAGGAGGCGTGGGATTCCTGTATATCAGAAAAACCCGTGCTCTCCTCAGAATTTTCTGAAGGATTGTCTGTTTGCGATCCTCTGGAATGGGCGATATGCCTTTTTTTCTTCACTACGAATGCAGCTTCTGAGTTGTGTCGTGAAACAGAGGGCCCATGAAGATGTTTTAATGAGGCAGGAGGCTCTTCTTCACTCATTGTTCTGATTAGATCGTCTATTCGCTGATCGAGAGTAGAAGAGCTCATTGCTTCAACAGCACTATCTTCTGAGTTAGATAAAGTTAGGCATGATGAGCTGATACTTGATGAATAACCGCTAGGTTCCATAGAAAACCTCCCGTATTATTTCTAAATATCAAATTTGGAAAATGAAAGCGAATTGGGTTGCCCCAACTCGCTATACAGAGAATTATCTTTTCAAAGCGTTTACTTCTTCAGCGAGCTGATTCTTTTGCTCTTCCAACTTTTTCATCTGTTTTTTCTGCTCTTCCAGATAAGTGGAGAGCACTTGGAATTTGCCTTTGATGGCAGCATTCTCTTTTTCCAACTGTCTGATCTTGGATGAAGCTTCAGAAACTGCCTTATCTTCAGCCTTTGGCTTGGATTCTAGCTTAGTAGTGGCTTCATCATATTGCTCTTGAAGCATTTTTACTTGGGTTGCGTAGGCGTTGCTTTGGGCTTTTTCGTGCTCAATTTGATCTTTCAACTCTGAGATTTCTTCTTTCAGGTGATTTGTCGCTTGATCGATTGTGTCGCGAGAGTCTATTAATGTTGATTCTTTGTGCCTTAATTCATTTTGCAGGTTGGCGATTTGCTCTAACGCCTCTTGGTATTTTTCCTGAGAGGCTTGCAGCTCAACTTTAAGAGTGGTTTGCGATTCTTTCTGCCTTTCAACGGAGTGCTTAAGCTCTTCCTGCTCTTCAGCGATTGTCTTTAGATCAGCTTCTGCTTTTTCTTTGATCGCCCGTGTTTCGCTCAAGAGATTCTCTAAAAGCTCAGCTTTCGTTTCGAGAAGCTTTTTCTGATGCTCTAGTTCGATCATTTCTGCAGAAGGTTTAGTAGTATCCGCTTGCTGTGCCTCCAATGTTGCAATCAATTCCTTCAATCGTTCAATTTCAGCTGCAAAAGTGGCCTTGAGCGCATTCTCTTCTTGTAAAGTGTCTCTCAATAAGAGCAGCTCCCGCTTTGATTGATCAAGCTCTTCATGAAGCTCTGCAGCCTGTGCCTGAGATTCCTTCAGAGAGCGCATCTCTATCTGAATCGCTGCCAATTCTTGCTCGAGAGCATCTCTATTGTGCGCATTTTGCGCTTGCCGCTGCATCTCTAATGACAACATTTCTTTAGCATCTAATTCAGCGACCAGCTTCTCTTCAAGATGCTTAATCTCTGACTCTCTGTTTTGTTTAGTATCGTTCAGATCGCGCTCTTTCTCATCCAGCTGGCCTTTCAAAACATCGACCTGCTGCTCCATTTCAGCCATAGCCAACTGAAGTGCTTTCACTTGGTCTTCTTTGCCTTCTTTAGCATTGTTCAGATCGCGCTCTTTCTCATCCAGCTGGCCTTTCAAAACATCGACCTGCTGTTCCATTTCAGCCATAGCCAACTGAAGCGCTTTCACTTGGTCTTCTTTGCCATCTTTAGCGTTATTGAGATCGCGCTCTTTTTCTTCTAGTTGATTTTTCAAATAGTCTATTTGTTCTTGCAGGCTCTTGATTAGCTCTTCATGGATCTCTTTTGCCCCGCTTAAATCATGCATCTTTTCATCCAGCTGACCTTTTAACGACTCAATCTGAAGCTGTAGTTCCTTAACATGCTCCTCTTTGCTATCGTTGGCATGATGCAGATCGCGCTCTGTCTCATCCAACTGACCTTTTAACGCATCCACATGCTGCTCCATGTTAGCCATTGCTAACTGAAGTTCCTTAAGCTGCTCCTCCTTGCCCTCTTTAGCGTTATTGAGATCGCGCTCTTTCTCTTCCAGTTGGGCCTTCAAGTCATTGACTTGCTGTTGTAGGCCATTAACCTGTTCTTCATGGCCGTCTTTAGCACTGTTTAGATCGTCTTCTTTGTCTTTTAACTGATCTTTCAACGCATCGATCTGTTGCTGTAATTCCTTGACGAGTTCATCAACCTGCTGTT